>NZ_CAWQJR010000056.1:0-6974 GCF_963894935.1 Xenorhabdus sp. PB61.4 | reverse complement strand
CCTACATACATTACAACATAGTAAGTTTGACATTTAGCATGTTATTTTCCATTCTATTAAAATATCCTGAATTAATGAATAGCCTTACCGTTTCCAATGTAATAAACACAACCTTTGTATTTAATATTATTATTTCATTAATATTCCTCATACCAATTCCATCTATTTTATTTGGAATCAGGAATTCAAATAAAACAACTATAGGTTAATACCCCGCTGCAACCTCTTTGAAAGGTCAGTACGTTAAAAGTACCAACCTTGTGAAGAGGTTGCGCCGAATTTCGCCGGAACCTATTAAGCGATAGAACTGACAGCTAACTGATATCCCTGCCAGTAAGAAGCCTTTCCCGTTACCGTGATCACCTGACCTTTCTGTAACAGCATCACCGATAGCGCCATTTCGTCAAAGCCCACGACACGCAGTGGGTATTCACTGCGCTTTTCGCTCTGTGCCTGTAGGGTAGCGACTGCCATCACTTTACCCGTCTGGCACTTTATACGCTTGGGGGAAACGGTAATCCTACCTGTGATTGTGGCGACTATCGAGGGTGCATTCTTCTTCTGTCTTCGTGCCATTTTCCACCGCCTATAGATGAACTGATTTTTCAACCATGATAATAATCAATAAGTTAAATCACTTCGAACGTAATACGTACGGAGTCATTGAGTTATATTAAGTAACCTTGTGCTGGACGACTTAAACTCAAGCCCCTGAGTTGTGATTTCCACAATGGAGGTTTAGAAAATTTATTCGAAAATCACGCTCTAACGAAAAAAACGCAAAATAACTGTACCATCTGTACCACTTGGAATATTTCAATTAAATATCAATAAATTAAGGTGGTACAGATACGAAAAATAACTGTCAATAACTGTCCGTATCTGTACCACCGTTCACGGAGTAGTAACCAGTAGCAACTGTGGTGATCTTCACCATAGTTGGGTAACTCATTGATATTTTCGTTCATCCTCACTTTGAGGAAAAGTAGTAACCATAGTTGGCTAACCCTTTGATTTTTCCGAGGGGGCCAGTTTGACCACACTATCACGATTTCCGTGATGGTTGATTTACAGGCTGGACAAAAGCCATAAACCCATTGCCTTTCAATATGTTGCTTGAGCGCAAGGGACTGGACAAAACGACTTAATTCCTTGTTTTAACTATTCTATTTTGTGCGCACCTCTTAAAGAGTTGTACAAAGTCTGTGCGTCGCTAAATGATACGTGCAAAGTTTATGCTCCTCTTAAAGAGGTGTACAAATTCTGTGAGTTAGCCTGACTGACGCTCAAATTGTGAGTAACTATCGGTTACGCTCAAGACCATTTGCGACTGACTAACTGTCAGTTACACCCAAAGTCCGATTATCGGATATTGGATTTTGCATCGACGAATTTCGTCGGCACAAACTAACCCTCTTAAAGAGGGTCAGTTCAACCTATTGGGTGATCTATAACTAAACCTCTTAAAGAGATGTAGTTCTTGTTCCTGGCTACGAGACAGGTAACCCAAAATAATTGGGTCAGTTATATAAGGGAAAATTCCGCATGTACAAAAGCAAAAGGTATTGAGATTTCCTCTATACCCTAAGTGGGTATCACACTTTGAGATGGTCAAGATTTTGACCATCTACGGCAACGATAGGGATTTGCTCTATAGTTAGTTAACTCCTTGATTTAATTAATCTCTGATTCTGTGCCGGAAATAAGTAAAATCAATAGGTTATAAAATACATCTACGTAACTCATTGATTATTAATAATTACCGCTCCATGCAGGATATGCGTTAAATCAATAGGTTACATAAAGGTGATATTTCTCACTTTTAACTTATTGATATTACTCAATTCCTGCTCAGAGCCGGAATTCTGGTTTTCTGACAGAATTAGTTAAAATCAAAAGGTTATATCAAAAAAACTAAGCGCATAGGGATTGACGGGAACCGCTTAATTTCAAGCCCTCCCGTTGGTTGTGGGGCGTGTATGGACTGTTTCTCACTGGCAGGCATATCAGCCTGTATCACGCCAGAGAGGACTTGCTATCGACACTCAGTTCGTACATGGCCTCATAGATAATCTCTTGTAAGGCTGCCACGAATTCGGCATCTGTGGAGCTGGACGCAGTAGCCCTGAGTCGAGGACCATGCTCAGGCGCAATAGCTATCAGGCGCGTTCGCAGACGGGAGTATTCTTCACCGACCTTGTTCACCATATCCCGCCAAGGGAGAACCTCACCGGATTTGATACTGTGCTCCAGTTTGACCAGTTCAGCCAGATAGTGCTCTTTGATGGCACGGGATTCTTCCAAGGGGCGTACCTGAATACTACCGCCGTGTAACTCGTCATAAACGGCCTTAGCCCGCACCTCCAGAGACTCTGCCTCAGCATAATGGGCTTTCTTCGCGTTCTCTGTCCGGGGATCGGTACTATCAATATACTGCCTACGCCATGCGTCAGCCGCTTCAACATTAATGTACCTGCCTACCCTCGGTGGAAAGGTTTCATATTTAGCCCAGTCGTAAATCGTCTGGCGAGTAACACCGGCATGTTCTGCATACTTTGAAATGCTCAGGGTTTTCATGGCTTGAGTACTCCGGCTGTTTTGATTAATTGCTGACGAAATCGGGCTTTCGTTTGCTGAGAACGAAGCCGAACCCTTGTGGTCAATTCCGCAACGAGTGGCTGCCATTGGCCTGATTTTTGTGTCTGCAATAACATTGTAATGTCCTGTCTATTTATCATCGTTTTTCTGCCTGAGTGCCGGAGCAAACTGTAAAGTGTAAAGTGTCAAATGGAGCTTTACACTTGACACTGACTTGACACTTTTTGTCAAGTGATCCCACGGTGGAATGCGGGTTTTCGGGGGAAAAGTGTCAAATGTGTAAAACAAATTTCAGATCTCAAAACTAGTGAAATATCGGGGCGCGCAATGCCCATGTAATACGATCTGACAGGGAAGGACCCAAAAAAGTTTTAGCCCCAGTGTAGCTGCCTGAATGCCTGTCTCTGCCGTTCCCGTTCTTCATCAACCTTGCGCTTCTCCGCTTCCTCTTGCCGTTGACGCTCTGCAATGCTTTCAGGTGAGTGAGGATTGTTACGGCGCATAAAGTCACTCGTCCGTTGGATTAATGCCTGTATATCGTCCTCTGTCATGGGTTCGATATAGCTTTCCAGCTTCTCATTCGCTGCCCGTAATGAGGCATGATATCCGTTAGCATCATCATTCATCAGACTGTAGTTGAAGGCTTCCAGATTCTTGTCTTCATCGTCTAACAGTTCCCAGCCTGAACAGACAGCCTCCATCTTGCGTGTGGTGTATTGACTGAGGTGGCGGTAACTCTCACTGAGCATGGTGATTGCGTGTTGGTGTGATGTGTGATTGTCGATGAGGTACAGTGCATAAACAGGATTGTTCTTGGCCTCCTGACTGCTGGCTATCCAGTGAGCATGACTGTGTGTGTCCGTGGTATGATCTTCCTGCTGCTCTGCATTCAGTGAGCGCCTTAACGCATAACGCCCGGTATAACCACGGGCACGGTTAGCATCAGGGCGTAAATGACTAAAGCCGTATAAGTCAGACTTCATACTACCCCTTGTCAGTAGTTGCCGTAATCCGCCTGCCTGATACCTGTTTTTGCGTAGGTTGCACGTAATTTCTCAGCCGCTTTCGCTATGGCTTCCTGATATTCCTGATCGGCCTGTTTACGAGCTTGCTCATTGTCTGTGGTATTCGGGTTGCTTTCATTCATCATTTGCCGGGTTCTTTCTATCAGTGACTGTATTTCATCCTCTGTCATCGGCTCTTCCATCTTTTTCAGGGCATTGACAGCATGATGTTTTGCTTGGTTGTAGCCGTTAGCATCACCGTTATTAACTGAAAATGTCATGGCTTTGAAGGCTTTTTCTTCATCATCCAGAAACTCCCATGACGGATCATGCTCTTCCATATACTTACTGGTGAACTTTGACAGGGCTTCGGGTTCGCTCCGTAACTTCGCCTTAATCTTGTTCGAATGCAGATCAGTCTCACGTAATAGCTTAACCGCCAGTACCGGGCTATTTTTAGCCTCTTCCGATACAGCGACATTGTGTCCTCTGCTGTGCTTTTTGATAGGTTCAGGCTGGTTGTCTTGCTCTGTAATGAGATCTGTAGCGAGTTCCTGTGCCGGTTCAGTGGTGTAGTGTCCAGAATCATCATCAGCCCGTGCTGACAATTGACTAAAGTTGTATTGTGGGTCTTTGTTCTGTTTGCGAGCTGCTTTGCGTTTGAAGCGGTCTAATCCCAGTATTTCGGACATCTTGTAATTTGCCATTGTTATTTTCCTGTCTGTAATAAAGCCTTGTCGACCAGTTTGCGAGCCACTTCGTGAAGCGTGGGTTTAATGCCCAGTTCTGAGCGGCTGTACTCGTCCTGCTGTATCTGGCGTAGGGCGTCCATCTGCTGACGAGTCAGTAAGATGGCCTTGTTATCGATTTTCATACTTACACCTCAATCGCTGATAATTTATACAGCTATATTATTGCAATATATGCAACGAATCAAATTAATGACGCAAAATAAGAAACAATAAAATTCACTATAAATTAAGGACAGACAGGAAGTGGCAATATCATGTGATATCACCGTTTGATGGGGTTTGCTGAAAGGACGCTGAGGAGTGAGTAATCAATATGGGGCTAATTATTCACAAGGTAAAGCCTTTGCTCTGACAATGGAAGCATGAGAACAGGATACTGACAAATATTTGCACTTTGGTGTGTACTGTAGGTGATAGAAAGCCTGAGATATTTATGCAAGGGATTGATTAGACATCCGTGTCTAGTTGGTATACGGCTAATACAAAGCTACATACCTTGTCATTCCTTCGGTTGTTCAGGCCATACGATATTAGGAGCAATAGAACAATCAATTCGATTGAGTAACACTCTGTATTTTCGCCATTCTATGAGTGCTACCCTTTCCTTATCTGTAGCGAGGTTTAAATCAACGGCATCCTGTAATGGTGCTATGGTATTTGATGTTTGTGACATGAGATCTTTCTTCTTTTTCTCTGCATTTTGCTGTAATTGCTTTGTTGTTGGTGGTGGTATATCAGCCCATGTAGGCAGACCATCAACACCTGCAACACGACACTTACCTACCGGGGCAGAGTTAATAGCAAATTCAATAAAGCATGATTCTGATACCTTTACGGCGTCATCAGGAAATGTCCCACTATTGATATAAATTTGTTTCATATGAGTAGGGTAAAATGAATTACGAGATGCACTATAAAAGTACGGCATCATTAGAATCCCCAAGCGTGCCATTGGCAGGCAGAATAAGCAGGAGAACTAAAAGTGCTGACATCCCGCTGTAATGTTCCCAAATTTGTTGCTAAAAAACCTGCCAAGCTAATATCATTTATTTGCCATATAGCTCTAACTGTACCGCCACCATTATCATGCTCACTAATCATAGATACACCTGAGCTAAACTGTATTGGAAATGTTATATACACCTCGTCACGCGTTCTAGTTGATGTCACACCCCACTGATAAATTAATCCATTAGGGTATTGAACCCATCCATTTTGAGCATCACCATGTCGTTTGAAAAATGACATATCTGGTATCTGGTTTGGTCCATTCCCTACAGTTCTATAAACCAGTTCTGATAAATCAAGATTCTTCACAAATGCTGCTTTATCAGGAATATCAGCCCCGTTCTGCTTCTTCTCCAAATAGAGATCGGAGTTATTATTAAGGGCGTTTTGATTGGCGGTATTAGCGAGATCGTATGCTTTCTTGACCGCTTTAGAGGTTGCAGCGGTTATCTCACTGTCACTGTCTGTCTCATTACTTAACGTCACAAATCCCGGCTCTACTTGAGTGGCATAGGGATGATTACGGCTTGCTGCGTGTTCTGCAATAGCCTCTTTGATTGACTCTTTGACATATTCTGGCGTGGTAACAGTAACCAGATTGCTATCTTCTGAAACGGATACATCAAGTTTTTTTTCTTGCATATTAATTCCCTCATCTAATCAACAATACAGATTGCTAAATAACATGAAGGCGGTGGGAGACTTCTCCGCCGGTGAACATCAATAAAAGGGTTCATCAATACGGGAAAGTACGGTTTGACTAATATTTGATAGGGAGCATGTTTTGTGGGCAGGATGACATAAAATGACAGGCGGGGAATTAACAGAATTTATCAGGCGGCTGATGAAAATTAATACCTCAGAGGGTTTAAGAAGATTATTAAATCCTCAATAAAAAAGCTCCTATAACGGAATAAACTCAAATGGTTATAACGAATCGGTCAGCGCCTATACCGTGGTTAAATCAAAGTATTAGATGTGATTTTAGGTGTTTCGGTCAACATACTGATCGGGAGAGAATACTCATGAAAGATGAATTCTAATGGTGCGATGAGTTCGACAGATTTTAATTCCAACCTGCAAACCATCGCTACAAGCTTAAATATCCGGTAATTCCGGTTAGTCCACACTTACTCGTTATTACTTCGGTACTTTTTACGTAACCTGAACCCAAGAATGATAAGATAAATGGCTAGTAAACTTTCAACTGAGTTATATAGCCAGTCCACTTCAATTTCAGATGTCATCCACTTTAAAATTGATACTGCGAGTAAAAATATTCCGCCAAAGATGAGTATTAGAGGTGTTTTTTCTCCGAGTGGTAATTTTTTTAATTGTGACATATTAAATCCTTATAATATTTACCGATGGTTATTTGATGCGAGTTTCACATATTTGGTTATTCCTAACAACTGAATTCTAACTATTTGAGATTCATTCGATATGGAAATTCCCTTAACGGAACAATTAAATAGTTTGTCATAATGATGAGACTCTTATATTTCTCATTTCTTTCCAATTCGTTAACGAGGCCCTTTTCAAAAAAATTTTCACATTACGAATAAGCTGCCACATAAATTGGCAACAATGATTGCGTGTCACCGTTTCATGG
>NZ_CAWQJR010000055.1:0-7041 GCF_963894935.1 Xenorhabdus sp. PB61.4 | reverse complement strand
TGGGTTTTTATTAGATTATTTATTCCACAATCCGGGAAGGCTGAATATACTACGAATAGCGGTGCTTTCTTTATCCAATAATAAAATTAAATTTGTTATTTGTTGATATAAAAGGGATTTTATATGTTATGTAAATAACGCGATCTTATAGTGGCTATTTTCTTATATATAGTGAATTATAAACAGTAGTTTCATTTCATACTAATATTTCTTCATGTAAAACAAGGTTGGCTAAATGAAAGCACTTATCGTAATTGACATGTTGAATGATTTTGTAACTGGTGCTCTCGCAAATGAAGCGAATGTCATTCCCATTGTTCCTGTAATACAGAAAATGCTCAATTATGCCAGAAGTCATCCTGATTGGTTAGTTGTGTATGCCAATGATTCACATTGGGAAGATGACCGGGAAATAGCTATTTGGGGTAGGCATGCCATGAAGGGGACATCTGGTGCTGATGTTATTGATGCTCTGGCTCCCATCGGAGCAAAGCGTGAAATTGTCTCCCCTAAACGGTTTTATGGTGCTTTTGATGGTACAAATCTTGACGCTATTTTCGAACAACATGGTGTGACAGAAGTAGTATTGACTGGCCAGCATACCGATTGTTGCGTTCGTCACACAGCTTATGGTGCGTTTGTTCGTGGTTATGGCATTAAAGTATTATCTGATGCTGTTTGTGTTTTTCTGCAAGCAGATCAGAATGAAGCCCTCAATTATCTTAAATCAATTTATGGTGTTGAAATTACAACAAGTACAGAGCTTGGTGTATATTCGCTATAACTATTTTATGAATTAAGCCATTTATATTTTAATTAACTCTTCATATTTCAGATTGAGATTTTATTGGCTGGATAACGGGAAAGGCATGGGCATTGAACAAATAATATGACTGGCAGATAAAAGATCTGCCAGTACATTTATCGAAACGAAAGGAAGATATTTAAATCTCTGGTAAATTACGACCGTAGTAGATTTCCTGTATCTCTTTTTTAAGCAGGTGAATAATTTCCTGCTTTTCTGTTTCGTTTAGCTCTTCAGCTGTGGTATTGAATAAATATTCATTCAGATCAAATTCTTTCAGCATCATTTTGGTATGAAAAAGATTTTCCTGAAAAATATTAACATCCATCATATGGTATTGAGACTGGATCTCTTCAGTCACGTAATTTTGAATGGAGCTAATTTCGTGATCGATATACAGTTTTACTCCGTTAATATCCCGGGTAAAACCGCGAACACGGTAATCCATTGTTACAATGTCAGATTCCAATTCATGGATCAGATAATTAAGTGCCTTAAGGGGGGAAATTACACCACAAGTAGAGACTTCAATATCTGCCCTGAATGTGCATATGCCGCCATCAGGATGGCTTTCCGGATAGGTATGTACACAGATATGGCTCTTATCCAGATGGGCGACGACAGAATCAGGAAGAGGCCCCGGATTTTCCGTATTATCCACCAGTTTGGGATCTACGGGTTCTTCACTAATCAGAATGGTTACGCTTGCCCCTTGAGGGTCATAGTCTTGACGGGCAATATTAAGAATGTTTGCACCAATGATTGAACAGGTTTCACTGAGGATTTCAGTTAAGCGGTTTGCATTGTACTGTTCATCAATGTACGCGATATAACTGTCGCGATCGGCTTTCGTTTTTGCATAACAAATATCGTAAATACAGAAACTTAAGCTTTTTGTGAGATTGTTAAAGCCGTGCAATTTCAGTTTACGCAATTTACTTCACCTCCCGGCATGGGTGACTATTGGTTTCCAGATAGAGAATCCAGCAAATACTGTGGCAGGGCAAAGCTACCTGCATGTATGGCTGGGGTATAGTAACGACAGGTTATCGCCGCATTATCGAAACGCTGTTGCAGGATTTCCAGGGGCGTCTGACGCAGGGCTGGGTTTTGTGTTGCCCATGCAAACGTCATGATCCCGCCGTAATAAGTAGGAATAGCGGCCTGATAAAAACTGCTGTCAGCAAAATAGTGGTTCAGTTTTTTGTGGCTGGTAATGGCTTCGTCTTGTTGCAGGAAACAAACACCATTCTGGGCGACAAAAACGCCTCCTTCATTCAGGCAGCGAGCGCAGCCTTCATAAAACTCAGATGTGAATAAACTTTCGCCGGGCCCTTCTGGGTCGGTACAATCGGAGATGATGACATCAAATTTATCAGAGGTTGTATTGACAAAGTTGACGCCGTCATCAATAACAAGTTTGAAACGGGGATCATCGTAAGCCCCTGCATTATGGTTTGGTAGGTATTGGCGGCAGAATTCGACAACTCCGGCATCAATTTCTACCATAGTGATGTTTTCAAGATATTGATGGCGGCAAACTTCACGCAACATGCCACCATCCCCACCACCGATAATCAAAACGCGTTTGGCATTTCCATGAGCAAATAGTGGGACATGGGCCATCATCTCATGATAAATAAACTCATCGCGTTCAGTCGTTTGTACTACGCCATCAAGAGCCATAATGCGACCCAGTTCCGCATTTTCAAAAATAATGAGATCCTGATGCTCGGTTTTATTGTGATAGAGCACATTTTCAACCGTGAAATACTGACCAAAATTGGTATGTAATGTCTCATACCAAGTGTTTTTCTGTGACATCTATTGGTATTCCCCCATTGTGGTCCCCATAATTATGAGGCGCACATAATAGCCAACAACAGAATTAGTTGCACTGTGATATTTGCCAGAGAGTGACAATAAAATTATTTTACATAAGCAAGCAGGCTGAGGGAGCGGCGTGCAAGAGAGCGGCATTTTACCTCATGAGGCAGGTCGATTCCCTTCAGATCGTTGTAGCCCTGTTGATTCAGTTCCTCCATTAACTGACCATCATAATTCCCGAGATCCCATTTATTACGCTGGGCAAAATAGACAACCGTACGCCTGATTTCTCTATCTGGGATCTGGCTATAGCCACAATCATATTTTAGGTAGATGTAAACTGCTGTGAGATCAGCAAGATCTTCCGCTTCACTTTCGGACAAAGCTTTCACAGGTTGTGTGAAACCAAATAGAACCAGGGCGTAAGTCAATAATGCAAATTTTCTCATAGTTCCTATTATATTGATTTTCTACCGTTTTGCCTAAGTTAACATATTAATATCTTCATTAGCCAAACTTTATTTCCCTGAATTGGGGAAAATCTCGTGGAGATGAAATTCAAATCATATGCGAAGTTGATGAACAATGGGTGTTTGTCGGTAACAGGAAAAATCAATCAAGATAATTTCGAGTGAAATTTCTCTGCTAACGCGATTGGCCCCAATTTATACTAAGGCAATTCCGGAAGCAAAATCATATGTATTATTATCCATTACCGATCCCAAAATTTACCCTGATATATCATCTATGTCGATCATTTCTCCAGTTATGATGTGTCAAATGTGAGCAGTTTTAATTGCTTGATTTTAAGCACCACAGGATCAACCATAGTTCTACAGTTTATAGATAAAAGTGCAGATAGCATTACATCAATGGTATTGATAATTTTTTGGAGCAGGTAAAACGCCATATAATTAGTAAGTCTTTTACTTACAGCCGTTTACCTGCTCATCGCCGAGGAAAATCCCATCGATATTAAACAGTTATTTTATTTAATCGCATTAGATAAAACTCAGCACTTTGGACAAGCGGCAGAAATGTGTCATGTCACTCAGCCAACGCTCTCTATGCGACTAAGGAATCTTGAAAAAGAGCTTGATGTTATTTTGATAAAACGAAGCTCGCGCTTTGAAGGATTTACAGAAGAAGGTGAAAAAATATTAAAGTGGGCTAAAACTATGCAGTCAGCCTATGAAGGGCTACAGGCAGAAGCAGCTAATTTTCGCCAGCAATTGTTAGGTCAGCTTCGTATTGGCATTGTTCCTCTGACTAATATTGAGCCAATGCTGATGTTACAACATCTTTCTGAAACATTTACTGAAATACGCTTTCAAGTAAGTTCGGGCCACAGTGAAAAAATTATTGATGATCTAAATAGTAATCGTTTAGATATTGGTATTTGTTATCTGGAAAAGGCGGATACTCATCAACATGATATTTATTCACTGAAGAAAACAAAACTCGGGCTTTTATTTAACCGAACACAATTTACGCCTGCCACACCAACAGTCACTTGGGAAATGGTAGCAACATTACCTCTGGCGCTTATCAGTCAGGCGAATTACTTTCGCCAATCTATCGATCTTGCATTTCAGCGTTATAATCTTCAACCTAAAATAATTCTTGAAAGTGATTCTACACTTCATCTTATTCAGTCAGTCAATTCCGGCTTTTGTGCATCTATCATTCCTATTACTGAGAAAATGGAAAAATTAAGTGATAATATTGATATTATTCCAATAGAGGATGCTGTTATTAATGCTGCACTTGGTATATTGATCCGCCGGGAAGAGCCTCGTTCAGTATTAATTGAAACCTGCTTTGCTAATATGTGCGACTATGTGGAAAATATAAATATTTAGGAATATGGGCATGTTTTACCTTAGCTGTTAATAATAAAGAATTAAGCTCACGAGAAAAATAGTCGCACGTATTATTGTGCGACTATTTTCATTGAAAAAGACTTTCAGTAATTAAGCTGATTTATCCTGCTGAGAAAAAACTCTTACTGGCACTGATTTATAAGAAGGTGTACCACTTTCTTCATCAATATAATCTAATGGAATTAAAATATTCGCTTCAGGATAATAAGCTGCAACAGTTCCCGGCGCAATATTGTATGAAATAACAGTGATATCTTTGAGAAATAACTTTCTGTTTTGGCTTACTGTTTCAATAATGATTTTATCCCCGTGCTTTAAACCACGGGCTTCCAAATCAATATCATTCATAAACAGTACATCACGTCGTCCAAATACTCCACGATAACGATCATCCAATGCATAAATGGTTGTATTATATTGGTCATGACTACGAATAGTCATTAGACGCAATACATCTTCACCCAGCACATCTGCGTTTTCTTTCACACCTTTAAACACAGAAAACATCGCCTTGCCCGTTGGTGTGGGCCAAATGCGCTCTGTTGGTGGCAATGGCATACGAAATCCCCCCGGAGTCCGGATGCGCTGATTATAGTTATCAAATCCAGGAATAGTTTTCTCAATCAAATCACGGATAAGATCGTAGCTTTCGGTATAGCGTAACCATGGTGTTTTACTATTCAGTAAAGTGGCTGCTGCCATTTCAGCCACAATAACAGGCTCAGATTTTAACAGTGGTGATGCTGGTGTTAATTTTCCCGATGATGCATGAACCATTGACATGGAATCTTCGACCGTAATGGATTGACGCCCTAACTCCCTCATATCTAATTCAGTTCTACCTAAACAAGGTAAAATAAAGGTTTCTTTCGCCACCAGTAAATGAGAACGATTAAGCTTAGTTCCGATATGCACACTCAAGTCGAGTTTTTTCATTGCTGAAAATGATAATTCAGGATCAGGTAATGCCACGGCAAAGTTCCCGCCAAGACAAAGCAGTGCCTTCACGCGCCCGTCAACCATCGCTTGCATCGCTTTAACCGCATCGTGCCCGTGTTCATAAGGGGGCTTAAACCCGAAGACTTCTTCCAGTTTTTGTAAGAATTCTGGCGATGGTTTTTCTGTAATACCAACGGTGCGGTTACCCTGAACATTAGAGTGGCCGCGCAGTGGACATATTCCAGCCCCGGATTTGCCGATATTGCCTTTCATGAGTAGCAAATCGGCAATTAACCGGACATTCGCGGTTCCTTTATTATGCTGAGTTATTCCCATACCGTAAGTGACGATGGTCGCATCCGAATTAGCGTACAACAGCGCGACATTTTCAATATCGGCTTGAGAAATGCCACTTTCATTCTCAATATCTTGCCAGGAAGTACCGCGTAGCTCTTCTTTGACGGCATCAAATCCCATGGTATGTGTTGCAATAAACTCATGATCGAGAATATTCCCGCGTTTTTCATCCCATTCCAATAAGACTTTCATGATGCCTTTCAGCGCTGCTGCATCACCTCCCGCTTTTACCTGATAGTAAGAAGAGGCGATATTCGTTGAGCTATAGGTCGCCATTTCAATCATATTTTGCGGATCGGTGAAACGCTCTAATGCGCGTTCACGCAGTGGATTAAACACCACTATAGGCACACCACGGCGAGCAGCTTCGTGCAGTGTTCCCATCATTCGTGGGTGGTTAGTCCCGGGGTTATGACCGATAGAAATAATAAGCTGAGTTTTATCAAAGTCATCTAATGAAACAGTGCCTTTACCAATGCCAATGGATTGAGGCAGACCCACACTGGTGGGTTCATGGCACATATTGGAGCAATCCGGAAAATTATTTGTGCCGTATTCTCTGGCAAAGAGCTGAAATAGATAGGCTGCTTCATTTGAAGCTCGTCCTGAAGTGTAAAATTCGACCTCAGAAGGTGATGGTATTTCTCTTAAAATTTCACCAATACGACGGCATGCAGCTTCCCACGAAACAGGAACCAGTGTATCTGTGGCAGCATCATAAGCCAGTGGATGAGTTAAACGCCCATATCCTTCCAATTCATAATCTGATTTTTCCAGTAAAGTGCTCACGGTATTTTCAGCCAGAAACTCAGGAGTGACACGTTTTTTGGTGGCTTCCCACGTAACAGCTTTTGCTCCATTTTCACAAAACTGGAATGTAGAGTTGTGTTCTTTATCAGGCCAGGCACACCCGGGGCAATCAAAACCGTCGGGTTGGTTAGTATTTAGCAAGGTCTTTGGTGCAACAAAAGCGTCCATCTGAGTACGGACAGCGATTGCCGTTGCTTTTAATGCTCCCCATCCGCCCGCGGGGCCATGGTAAGGATGTACACCCGGCACGGTTGATTTATTTTTACTCATATCTACATTCCTAACATTTATTAATAATCTTTTTTATAAAAATATGCAGGTGAATATTTGAATCGAGATAGGTATATCAACGAATAGATATTACAAAATAAAAAAGATAAGTCATATATAAAAAGATAAGTAAATATTAACTTTGCTTTA
>NZ_CAWQJR010000054.1:0-7074 GCF_963894935.1 Xenorhabdus sp. PB61.4 | reverse complement strand
CCAGCTCCCGACAGCGGACTTCGGTGGGCCGACCACCATCTCTTCCTGAGCTTATGCTACATACTGCTGCATTCCCTATGCTGCTAGTTTGTATGCCTGCGGCACACTTTCAATAATAAAACGCTTTTTAAGCATCATCTTATCCCACTCATCTAGCGCAAGGGTTTTCATGTTACGGCGTTTTTTTGTGATAAAGGTAATATCCGTTTTGGCTAAATCATCCGCCAATGCTTGACTTAGGTATCCTTTGTCGCCGTAAAGAGAACCTGTTAGATCTTTTGATAATTCGCGAACAGGCTCCCGATCATTCACATTACCTGAGGTCACTTTAAGGGCTAAAATGTCGCCCAGATGGTTAACAATCAGGTGTAATTTGAAACCATAGAACCATCCCATAGAGGTTTTTCCGCGTTGCGCGACTCCCTGGAAGACCTTGTGGCGAGGAATACGGATGTTATGGCAAACGCGCAAACTCGTGGAATCGATAAAAGCAATGCCTGTTGGTTTTCCTTTTAATTGAGTCAGATAACTACATAATGGCACCAAAACTGATGGGGCAATGCTGATAAAACGGGTATAACTGAGCAAGGTGGGGAAGTCGCAGTGGTGATATTGCCAGATATGCTCCAGATAAAAATTTTTAAAATCACGGTAATGCGACCGCTGAAAGAGGATCAAAATTGTCATGATTTCAATGGGATACATGTGTCCTTGCCTGCGGCGCAATCGGTACCTATTCTCGAGACAAAACTGCTCCCACTGGGGGATGAAAAGACGACAAAAATCGTCGACATCGCAGAAAATTTCAACTAATTTGTTCATAGCCTGTTCCTCTCCGGAGTGGTTTTCGGCTTTCACCAAAACTTTGCTCCTGGAACAGGCCTCACGTCAATTTTTTATCCAGAATTCGGGTTAATTAAAACATTAACGTAACATGACTTATTTTAATTATCAGAACCATTATTAATAGAATGAAATAAAGGCAAATATCACATTCAAATTCAATATAAGGGATAGTGGCCTATACGCAATTAACTTGAAGATGCAGGAATTAAAGTCTGGAAATTATCGGTCAGCCGGGTAGCTAATTCCTGTCCTTTTTCGGGTAAGATGACATGAAAAAAATGATGAAGGGTTTTACGGAACGTTTTGGTATCCGGGAAATAGACATTGTTTCGTACCTGCTCATTCGCGTACTTCCATAATCGCTCAATCGGGTTGAGGTTAGGGCTGTAAGGTGGCAGATAATGCAACCTGATATTCAGGACTTCAGCAAAAAATTGTACTATTTCAGCACGGTGGTAACCCGCTCCATCCAGAATAATATGAATTCTTTGTGAAAGCGGATACGTTTCCCGGATGGCACCAAAAAACAGGACGACATTTTTCGCGTTAATCGTCGGATAGTCACGGATCACCGTCGCTTCAATCCGTTGCAAATTGAGGGCGTCCATAATGTTGAGGCGGGTGCGGCTGCCGGTGGTTTCGACCACTTTAACCTGCGTCCTTCCACGCTTCATCCAGCCGTAACTTAATTTTGTAGATTGGGTAGGATGCACAGCATCAATAAACAAAATCGGCTCATTTTGCCCACATTCCGCTTTCAGCGCGTTGTAGCGCTCAATAAACTGTTGCTGTTTATCCATATCGCATTTATGAGGTGTTCCCACCGGCTTCTTGTAGTTGAATCCCTGACGGTGGAGCCATTTTGTCATCCCGGCCACAGAGAAAGTGACCTGCCAGCGTGCCCCGACCCAAGCAACAATTTGGGCTGTCGTGTGCATCAAATTTGCCGTCAGATACGCGACTCACTCTGTTGTTTGCTCGGCAGACAGACGGCTTTTAGAGCCCCCATTTTCAGGGCCGAGTTTTTCCTCAGAGAAATAGTCCTTCAGATGGCGACTCACCGTACTTTCATGAATACGCAAAGCCTGAGCAATCATTTGAGCAGTCCAGCCTTCTGAAGCTAAAAGCACGGCTTTGATACGGTCACGGACGCGCCCATCACGAGTCGTATCGTGCATCAATTCAAGCGCTTCTTTTTGGGCATCTGTCAGGGTAATTTTCATGGCGCGATTTTGATCTGATAGGAATGAAAAATCAAGCATCTTCAATTACGATGGGTATATCCCCTGAATTTTAAACGCTTAATTTGTCTACTTTCCTTTGGACATCATCTTCTGCATCACCATCTGCCCGAACATGCCGGCAGACTGCCTGACCTGCCCCACGCCCTGGCTCATCATACCGGCCACATCGCCCATCCGTATCCCGGCCCACGCTAATGCCCCCAGCCAGACCATCGGCAGCACAATAAACAGCGTCCCCATCACCAAGCCCATGATTAAATCGTCCGAGGTATTCTGAATACCCGCCAGATTAAACAGGCTGTGGGTGTCTGAGCCGTACAGGGCTTCCAGTAAATGGCTGTCCAGCCAGCGCGCCAGTTCCCACCAGAAGGTCAAAAAATTCAATGCGAAAATCACAAATGTCAGCGTAAAGATGGTCTTAAATTCATAGGCCGCAAACAACACAATCAGAGGTATGAGGATATACAACGCCATCAAAATCACCGCCTGCATCATCGGCAGTGCCTGACGTACCGCATCGAACATCGGCATACTGAGTAATCCACCCAATAAAGCCCCTGCGGAAGTGCCGATGCGGTTAGCGCCATCCAACAAGGTGGGATCGGCATTGCCGCCATAGCCTGCGTAGACATAGCCCTCCTGAGAAATCGTCAGGTTCACCGGGCTGACCAGACGGCGGATCACCGCTTCCTGATAAGCCGGCGTGTTTTTACCCAGTATTTTCAGTGTCGCTGACAGGCGCAGCCACAACCCCGGATCGGCCTGTGCCAGTACCCGGTCTTTCAGACCGGTTTGAGCGGTTGACCACCAGACCTGACACGTAGGGTATCCGCCCTGCCCGGTATAAGGCCGCCCATTATCCCGGCTCTCCTGCCACGGAAAATCCGCCCGGGGGAGGCGGGATTGCAGCGTCCGGTAATCCCCGGCTAAAAACGTGCGGCTGCCCAGCCAGCCGGTATCATTCAGGATAATCGGATCGGTGGTGTGTTCCCGATCGCGCAGTTTCCACTGATACAGGGCTAAGGCATAGCAATCGTGGGTAAAATCCTGCAATTCTGCGGCCAGAGCCGGATTACTGATGCGGGTGTGCTGCACGTCAAAGCGCAGTTGCCGCAGATCCGGCCGACAGGGAATGGACGCCACCGCCGCCTGTGTCAGTCCTTTGGATAACCGGTGCACCACCGCCCACCAGAGCGGCACAGCGGCTGTCTGGTTGTTCAGGCTGGACATCACCGGCGCATAGCCACTGCTATCCGGCGCTGTCGGTGTCCAGGTGCCACAGCTTTTGGCACGGGAAGTATCGTACTGAAGGGTGGTCAGGCTGACATTGACCAGCGGCACACAACACACCACCATCACGAAGAACGCGCCGTACAGGGTGTTTTCAATCCGGGCCAGCGACTGTAACCCGGCCTGACCGTCTTCTTCGCCACACTCTCTGACTTTCAGCCAGACTGAAATCACTTTTACCACTAACGGCAGCGTAAACAGTCCGGTAGCAATCAGGATGTGCCACAGGCCATTGTTGATGACCCAGCCGAGTAGTGTCAGAAAATATTCCAGATAGCTGTTGGCTGTCATCGTATCTCCTCAATAGTGCCTGACAAAGCATACTCACCCAGCAGGATAAACAGCAGGCTGGCCACCATCATCCGTATCAACATTGCGCGGTATTCCGGCAGATGTTTCACCCTTTGCCAGATTTTTTGACCTCCCCAGCTCAGTACCGCATACAGGCCTAACCGCCAGATTAACCAGACTCCCCCGGTTTCGGTCACCCAGTGGTGAATGCGGTTAAGTTTTTCTGCCTGATGCAGCCCGACCCAGCCTGTCGCCAAAGTGATACCCATCACCAACACGATGAACATTGATAACACTGCACCTTTTCTGAATATTGAATGTTTCTCTGTCATCATCCGCCTTACCTGCGCTCACGGCTCGGGGTTTCCAACTGGTAAAAACGCGCATCGGTGCTGTCCGGCACCTGTTTTTGCGGATGCATGTTGATGCGCTGGGTATCCCGCTCAATAATGGTCAGGATGGCATTACGGGACAGGGCCTGTTTCAGCTGCATTTCATTCTTCAGCGCATCAATTTCCCGGTCCAGCGCGGCAATCCGGCGTTCCCCTTCAGCCAGCGCTTCTGACTGTGCTGCCGCATTGGGTTCGGACATGCCGGTGATAAGCATCCGCCGCATCAGTAACGCGGTTTCCACGGTTTCCGCCATCGCCAGCTCCCCCGCTAAACGGCCCGTCAGGGCAGCCCGGTCCGGGTCGCGTTGCAACGCCTGAATGACACCTTGGGTTACCGTCAGGCTGCCGGTTTTCAGTTTCGCCAGATTAGTCACCGTCGGTTTTTCCGTGCCGCTGACCAGCTTGACCAGCTGCTCTGTATTTGTTTGGGTATGCGCTTCCAGCATCGGAGCAAAGCCCGTACCCGCCACGGTGGTGCCCGGTTGGTGTTTCTCGCCGCCACTGGTGCAGTCTGCCGCCTGAGCACAGGTACGGATGACCCGGTCGCCCAGCACGCTGACCACGGCTTCGGCCGCCTCTCGGGCATTGCTGAATTTACGGCAGGCACTGCCTTCACACTTCAGACTACTGACCGATGACTGGCTCAGCACCGGCAACTGATTCATCATATTAAAACCGGCACTGGCTAAATCCCGGGTCGGACGAATGGCACTCTGTCCCTTTCCGCCCTGCCGCTGGCCGCCAATCCACGGATGCCCGCCAGCACCGGTGGCTTTGCTGCCCGCGTTATTGACACGCACCGCATCCCCATCTCCACCGTTAACCAGACTTTTGTACTCCTGCAAAGCAGCCGACTGCGTCCATTTGGTATTCTGCGCAAAATCCATCATTTTATTGGCCATCGCCTGACAGTTGAACTGGGCTTTGTCGAACGCCACATTGGCCTGTAACACCCCGTTAGTCAGCATGTCATACAGTCCCGGATTGGCCCGCTGGATAATCATCGCCGGCAGACTGGCCACCGCACCGGTGGCACCCTGAATGACATCACTCATCAGGTTCTTGAACCCGGCTGTAATCCCGTTCAACTGATTACTGACCGTGGCTTTCAGGTCAAAATTGCCGCACATCAAATCCGAACGCCAGCCCAGCTCTAATCCACCGAGGGTGGTGGAGCCACTGCGACTGGCCGGTTCAGATATCACCGAACCACCCCCCAGGGTATAGAACAGCGTATCAGACACTGCACCGCTGGCGTCTGCCCCATAACCCAGTGCGCTCCGGTTCACCTGCGGTAATGTCAGGGATAATCCTGTGGCGTTAGCTTGCGCAGACGCGATGACCAGTCCACCGACTATCAGCCATAACATGTTTATTTTCATCATGATTTATCCCTTGTTCAGATATCCGTACTGCTGAGAAAACGCTGTCCGCGCCGCTGGCAACAACTGTAAGGCTGCCACAGGGCATAGGCCTGATTGCCATTGCGAGCCGCCGTATGTTCCCCATCCGGAAACACCGCACAGGACTGACTTAACTGCGGTGATAACCGCTGCCACTGGTGATTTTTGCTACCGGTGTTTTCGGTGACCGGTTCGGGAGGCCAGTAACCCGCAGTACGGGTGCCTTTTAATGTCTGATAAACATGGGGTTGCCCGACACGGGTAATGATATCTGCGACCCGTTGCGCCACCACAGCCGAGGCCTTGTCATCATCCGTCTGATTAATAAACCCTGAGCGCGGATAAATATTGCCCCACATAGTGCCGGCCATCTGGCTGCCCAGCTCCCGCTGACCGGGTATCAGGGCTTCCGGGTAGAACGATTCCGGCAGGCCCGAGCGCCACGCCACCGAATCCAGTGTGCTGAGAAAATAAGGCACCAACGGGGTGGCGGCACTGCGGCACGAATAACCAGGGATTTGTCCGCCTATCAGATTGGTCGCCGGGTGTCCGATGGCATCAGTATATTTGAAACGCAGACTGGTACGCCGTTGCCCGGCAATCTGAACATTGTGGTTACCTCCACCGGCATTCAGGTGAGATAACGCCCCGGTTACGGTATTTTCCACGCCACCGGAGAGTTGACTGATCTGCGCCATTTCAGACCACGGATTACCCCCAGAGGCGTGATAGGTAGACACCACCACTTCGGGAAGATAATGAGTCACCTTCACCGAGGTTTTCACGGTACAACCGTGCAGGCCACAGAGCAGCCAGTAACAGAGGCCACTGACCCGCCACTGAATGCAGGAGGGCGAGAGACTGCCGGCAACAATCTGAGCCGTATTGATGGAAGCCTGTGTCACCGGGGAAAATGCCGCTATCAGGGTGATGAGTGCAGGAAACGTCACACGTTGAAGACTCATGGCTGATGTTGCTCCCTGAGTGCGAGGGCTTTTGCCACATCCGCCGTGCCATACACCACCACCCTATCATCAAAGACCACGGCCGGATACTTCTGCACGCCGGATTGCCAGGCCTGCACCACAGCACGGTAAGCCTTGATCAGTTGTTGTTCCTGCTGACGCCATTGGGGGGATTGCAGTATTGCCTGTGCCTGAACAGCGGCTTGCTGCGGATCGGAGGAAAGCTGAGCAATGAATGGCTTTTGCTGTTGTTCAGCCGCATCCAGCCAGACGACCTGTGTCTCAGGGGAAAGGTGAGTGGGCATATGTTGACGGTCGGTATATACCACCGTTTTGGCCTGACTCACTGATGCTGCCATCCATCCCAGCCAGAATATTAATGTATAACGCTTTCTCATTCCCAACCTCCCGTCGCTGAACACAGACGGGAAGCGTGCGGAAAAAAAACAGAAAAATCAGCAAACAATTCTTTTTTGTAAAATAGGAAAAAAGCGTTGTGATGTGACCTAACTGTGAAAACTGGACTGTAGCCTCAACAGATTAACCATCATAATTTGTTTTATATAGAAAAATGAACATAATTTACGATAGATAGACATATGGTGGATTCAACTTTCCAATGCAATTACATTGAGTAAAATGA
>NZ_CAWQJR010000053.1:0-7180 GCF_963894935.1 Xenorhabdus sp. PB61.4 | reverse complement strand
ACTGACTGATATATCACATGGAATTGAGTATTAAGTTTTTCTATTTTTAATGCTATGTTAAATTTGTCTTGGTTTATATAACAAAATGTCGCAATATAATTTCATAAATGAAATTATATGTATCTAATATAAATCATGTTGAAATTTTAATAAGTGAAATTCATCTGTATAAGAATTATTGGTCACACATTCAATCCGTTAATTTGTGTTAAATATAGTATTCACGCTTAATGAAAGTCCCGATGACTTTATCATGCATTTCCGGCGAATTAGAATAACCCAACGTTTTACGATTGAGTCGTTTAAGTCGGTTGCGCAATGTCAAATTTTCCCGCTCAATACGTTGAGTGAAGGTTTTTCCGACAAAAAGCTGGCTTTTGGTAACAGATTGTAAGCCTTGAAATTATCTGTACACCAGAAAACAACATTGAACGAAGCCAGTTTTCCGAATTCTTGTCCTAACCGTTGCATGAATACTCTTGCACATATCACTAACAGGCGCCGCAGATTTTTATTCCCTCCCGTACTGTATTGTCTAGGAACTAATCCCACCGATGCAACAAAATCACGGCTTTTCGCATACTGCCTGCCATTTCCTAGCTGTGAAGAAAGTAAGCTCGCCGTTATGAGACCAATACCCGGGATCGTCATGAAATTCTGAACTGTGTCATCCTGTGCTGTTGTCCGTTTTATTTCATATTCCAACTCAGTTAGTTGCTCAACAAGGTAGAGATAATGGGCGTGAAGTTGCATTAACAAGCGAGTTACATAATCGGGAGAGCTGTGCTCTTCCAACACAAAAGATAAGAGCTTAATAACCGCCTTTCCTCGTGGCAGGCTAATGCCGAATTCGAGCAAGAAAGCATGCATCTGGTTAGTAGTTTTGACTTTATCTTTGATCAATGACTCTCTGACTCGATGTAATGCCCGCGTAGCCTGTTGAGCTTCAATTTGGGGTTGAACGAAACGTATTGAAGGATGTGATGCGGCCTCACATATCGCTTCTACATCAACAAAATCATTTTTATTGCTTTTAACGAAAGGTCGGACAAACTGAGGAGAAATTAATTTCGTTTTATGCCCTAAACCAACTATCCGCCTCGCCATGAAATGAGTACCGGTATAAGCTTCCATGACAACAGTTGCAGAGGAGCATCCTGCTAAAAACTCTATCAACTTGGTTCGTGTATTTTTATGCAAAAGGACTTTTCCTGATTTATCACTGACTGTGAATATGAAAGGAATGCTTGCCAAGATCGATACCGATATCCGAGTATAAGTGTGGCTTATTTTTTTGGGGCCATTATAGAAACCTATCCTATTTCGTAAAAACTCCACCTTATTCTGGATGGGGTAGGCTGTCATCGGATAAATTTGGTGAAAGATATTGCCGAAGTTTTCAACATTGTATTGCATTACTTGCCCCCTTGCGGCCCGAATCTTAATCCCATAGAGCGATTATGGAAGTAAGACAATGAGCAGTACGTAACAATGTCTATTTCTCGGATGCCAAAACGTTTCGTGAAACACTTCGCCACTTTTTTCATATATATTGCCAGAAAAAGCGAAAGAGCTGACTACTCGACTGACTGATAATTTTCAGATTTTTAAAACCTGCATCTTCAAGTTAGATTGGCATAGCCCCTTTCCATACCTATGACATAAAAAACTTATATAATGCTTTATAGCTTGTTTAAGTTGATAATTTTTTAACATATGTGCACTTTGTTTTCTTGGATGGGTGTATTTGTTGAAGCTCAAAAGAACTTATCCACATATACTATGATTAGATCCTAATATGATCCTATACTGATCCTATATAGACCTAACTGATCCCCGTTTCTTGCAGGCTAGGCAGGACAAGCCTTTCAGAGCATTTAGGTGTGTCGAAATGGGAAAAGGGTGTGTCGAAAACGGAAAAAGGTGTGTCGAAAACGGAAAAAGGTGGGTAGTATTGGGGATATAGGTGTGTCGAAATGGGAATCACCGAAAGTTATTCATAGTGAGTAAAAAGGAACATCTTAATTGGTATAACCATATGAATGATCAATTTTTTTTTGATGAAATTTTTAATTCTGACATTGAAAATAGTAACAATAAGCTCACAGTTACTACTCGTGCCACAGTACAACCTGTTGCATTAATGAGATTGAATGTTTTTGTGCCAGCCAGCCGTGCTGCAAAAGGTGTACAAACAACTATTGATGCAACCTCTGAGCTCAAAAATTTGGAATTTTCACGACGTGAAGGATACGACCATGTGAAGATTACAGGTGAGCGTCTTAATATGACGATGGACTTCAGGGTCTGGATTGGCATTATACAGGCATTCAGTAAATACGGTTTGCAATCGAATATCATTAAATTATCATTCCATGAGTTTGCTGGGATGTGTCTTTTTGAATCAAAGAGGTTTGACAAACGGTTAAGGCAGAGTATTGCTAACTCCTTGCCTCGCATCCGTGGTAAAACCATTACGTTTACGAAGTCGGGTTCAGATGGAATAAAACGTGTGGCGTCTACGGGCTTACTGAAAACAGGGATTTTTGATTTTGAAAACGATTGTGTCGAACTGGAAGCTGACCAGAGGTTATGGGAGCTGTATCAAGCGGATTATACCGTGCTGTTACGCCATAAGCCGATACATGCATTAACCCGTAAAGAGGTTGCACAGGTTTTATATACTTACATCGAGAGTCTTCCATTGAATCCTGCTCCTATTTCATTTGAGCGTCTTAGAGAGAGGTTAGAACTACTGTCCTCTGTTAAAGAGCAAAACAGAATTATCAAGCAGGCACTGCAACAACTTCAGGAAATTGGGTATTTGACACATAGTATAGTTTCTCGTGGAAGAGCTCCTTACGTGATTATTCATTCTAGATCTCCAAAGCTGAAGGGACTCCAATTAGAGTAGTGGGTATCTAATGAGGAAAAGATGTGTTGTAGTAGGAGAAGTAAGTAATAAACGACTACTTTCCCTATCAGAGAATACTGTACATTAAGTGACGTACTAACAAGTTCCCATTTCGACCCACTGTTTAGTTATATTCAATTATCCTGTTTCGACACACTACTAATACCAACTATGTTGGTAATGACTGCAATACGCTATTAATTAATCATTTGGGTGTGTCGTAGTGGGATTGTGTGAGAGAAGACTCAATTTTTTATCTGTAAAAGGGAGTTGTTTACATTTCAGATTGTGTACAGATAGGATTTCATCTCCACTATTCACTCTGATTAAAAGGCATTTTCCCTTTTTAGCCCACCTTTGATTGATATCCAATCTTTCCCGTTTCGACACACCCTTAACATCTGATATTTTACTGAACACAGTAGTATGACAGTTGAAGAGTTAGGTGTGTCGTAATGGGATAGAGATGGATAGGATATCAAATTGGTTGCCTGGAAAAAGCCTCGTTTATACTCCAGTATAGCTGGAGCTAGACTCTTATTCATGCCCTAGGGATTATCTCATATGTGGTTGTTTGATCTTTCCCATTTCAACCCACTGCTAATTTCAACTGGGGGTAGTTTACACATGGTTATCACTGATAACTTGGGTGTGTCGTAGTGGGATAACTGAAACCATTAACTTGAAAAAGTGTGCTATTTGTACAGAAAATTAATTGATGAAAACAAGATGCCAAACCTGTAATATAGGCTACTTATAGCCTATATTGGCGAATTTATACGTACTTTCATTGTTAAGCGGTGATGACATCGCGCCCATAGTTTTTAGCGTAAGCATTTTCGACGCCTGTAAGTATTTCAACAATATCAAAGTACCGATCCCATAACGGCGTTTCACGTAACTCTTCAACAAGCAGTTGATAGCTATCATGATCTCTTGCATCCCATACCCAGATATCTGTGACTCGTGTTGAATAAAACTCGACGTCATAAAAACGAAGCGAAACACCGGCGGCATGTTTTTTGATAATGGGTGTAAAGATTTCAGCAAAGTGTTTGAAGCGTTGGTCGATAGAGAAACCCAGCCATTCAGGAGTTGTTTTAACCATCATAAATACAGTTAAAGTGGGGGTAAAATGTTGTGACTGAGACATGATTATTGTTCCTTGAATTCGTTGTTGAGGCCTCTATAATGCGAGCTGTTGCTTATATTCACAACTCGCATTCCCCCATGAAAACGTTATCAAATCAAGAACGACCAAAGTTACGAAAACAGCCGAAACAAGCGCGTTCCCTCGCGATGGTTGAAGCTATTATTGAGGCAACTGCTCGCATTTTGGAGCAGCATAGTCACGAGGGTTTTTCAACAAATGCCGTCGCAGAACTGGCTGGCGTAAGTATCGGTTCCCTGTATCAGTACTTCCCATGCAAAGATGCGCTAATGGGCGCGTTAATTGTACGTGAGTCAACACGACTTATCACTGAAGCACAAAAGGCGGTAACAAAGACGAGTGGGCGTGCCGGTATTTCTGCCTTTATTAAGTCCTGTGTCGATCACCAACTACACCGTCCTGCTCTGGCACGGTTGCTTGATTTTGAAGAGGCTCGTTTGCCTTTTGATAGGAATGTACAGTGGGCAAATACACAATTGCGTAGCATTATCACTGAACTGCTGATAACCCCTGATATTCCTCTCCAGGTCGATATCCAGGCTGCTACGCGAGACGTGATGGCAATAATCAAAGGAATGGTTGATACTGCAGGTGAATACGGGGAATCTGCCAAATCAGGGCTTACGGAAAGGGTTGAACGTGCGGTATTTGGGTATCTATCTTTTAGCTCACATTAATTGAAAACTGATGAAAGTGTATCTTTTGGAGCTAGTACTACAGTCGTGAGCCGTATTGTGTAATGATAACTTTCTTCTTCCTAGCACCAAGGGAAGTATCCTATGAGCTCACCTGTCAACCTCTGGGAACAGGAGCTACGGATTTGCATTCCCGTCTGGCTCCGCTGTTTCACTCTGTCAGCTCTCAACACCGTTGTTTGGCTTATTTTAGCGGAATGCTCAGTGATGTAGAACGTAAAAATGGCTGGCAACTGGCTGAATGGCATTCAATATTTTCTGGAACGTGCCCGTTGGGATGCCGAGGTGGCCCGCGATATCTTACGCAACTATATGACTGACCATCTCAGCGATGAGCAAGGAGTCCTTATCGTTGATGAAACCGGTTTTATCAAAAAAGGCCCCCATTCTGCTGGCGTTAAACGTCAATATAGCGGTATCGCCGGACGGGTAGAAAACAGTCAGTAGATGTCTTTCTCTGTTATGCCGATCACGGCGTCCATGCCTTTATTGACCGGGCCTTATACTTGCCTGAGCAATGGACAGATGACCGTTCCCGTTGTAAAGCAACCGGTATTCCTGACTTGGCCATCTTTGCTACCAAACCTCAACTTGCATCAGCAATTGCTGGCGTCCCTTGTGGCTGGGTGACCGTCGATAAGGTTTATGGTTAAGAACGCAGCCGGCGGTACTGGCTGGAATCCCGATATCAACCGTTTGTACTGGCGATCCCCAAAAATGAAAGAATATGGTGGCAAGTACCTAGGTATACCAGAGCAGGGCAAACGGGTCTAAATTATACTGATGGAAAACCCATCGTAAGGACTTTCAGCATATAGCTATTATCCCAACCGGCTTTATGTCGCTTGGTTTTAATACTGACTTTAACTGTTTTCTCGTTTTTCAGCAGGTTTAACGCGATTTTATTCATTAAGGCTATATTTTCTGCACCGTAACCACTTCTCAGGCGGTTTTTGTCTTCATGGAAACTCACATCCAATTGCTAGTGTAATTTCGATTCAATATGCCAATGGCGGCGTATTGCATACGCGATAAATTGAGCGGTCTTAGCCTGATGGCTGGTGATGTAGTAACGTCGTTCATACGTCTCCGCTTTCCCTTTGATTTCCCGATAAGATTCAACCACGGCAATTCCGCCCATCGTTTTACCGTCTACCGCAATAATCTCTTCGGACAGGTTAGCCAGACTTTTCACCCACGCGGTAAAGGCATGACTAAACTCGTGCGGATTGAGTCGGTTGAGAACATCGTTGAAGGTATCATGACTGGGTATTCCGTTCGGTAACGCCAGAAATTGCCTGAACCAGTCTTCTTTGGTTTTGCCATTCTCTTCAATATCATTGAAATTTTCACAGACGCAGATGATGGCACAAATTGAGATAGTGAGAATATCGATAAGCGAGTGACGCTGAGTTCGGGTGCTTCTTTGGCGTTTGCAACTCAGTGAAGAAGGGCGAGATTATGGTCATTATCTACTGGTTCGGCGAAGCCGGGATGAGAAACAGGAGCGGGCTTATTATATCGTATATGCCCGCAGAGCACTGGCTGACCTGAAAACCCTCTTATTCCAGAGCCATTACGACTATAGTAGTGACTGCTCGCCGCCCTATCGGGCGAGGCTTCCCACTTCACAGGCCGCTGCTTGTGCGTGACAAGTCTGACGCTGGCCTCCATGGGCAGAGACGACGAGACCCGCCGCCTTTAATTCAAATAGACCTTGCTGCTTGATATTCAACGCAGCATTGATATCTCTGTCATGCTCCGTATGGCACATTGGACACATCCAATATCGCTGGCTTAACGGCATTACCGATTCTTTGTGTCCGCAACAATGACAGATTTTCGAGCTGGCATACCACTGGTCAAGCCTGACCAGATGTTTTCCCGCTTCTTGAGCTTTGTATTCGAGCTTCGTCACAAAACTGTGCCATCCTGCATCTGCTATATGGCGGGCAAGCCTGCGGTTTTTTAGCATATTGCTCGTTTTCAGTGTCTCGACTATCACTGCTTGGTTTTCGTCAATAAGTTGTCGGGACAATTTATGCTGGAAATCCCCGCGGGCATTCACCACTTTTTCATGGCATTTGGCTACCTGTAAACGCGCTTTATACCGATTTTTACTGCCTTTTCGTTTTCTCGACAGGGATTTCTGCTTGCGCCGTAATTTGTTACTGGCACGGATTAAATAGCGCGGATTGGCCTGCTTCCTAATCTTTGGCGCTCCGAGACGGAAAGTGTGACTAATTGGCGACGACGTGTGATCATGGCTTGCAGCACTTGTTGCTGAGCAGAGGGCAACACTCTGATTATTTTATCCCGATCTGTTTGTTGAGATAAAACCAGGGCTAACTGTGCCAGCATTTGAGCATCTATTTTATCGGTTTTGGCTAGATATCCCAT
>NZ_CAWQJR010000052.1:0-7272 GCF_963894935.1 Xenorhabdus sp. PB61.4 | reverse complement strand
GATATATCATGATTTTTAAAAGGTTAAATCGAAAAATGTTATAGCATTCCAAATCATAAAAATTTATGACAAAGTGATAGAAATCATCATTAAAAAGGAATGTTATTCTTAATAATCAATCTAACCTGTTAAATAGTATCTCCAGTTATTCCATTAAATACTCTTCAATCCTTTCCCTATCAACAATTAGAAAACACTCTTTGGATTCCTTAATAATACCTCGCTTAATTAAATCACTCATAAAATAGCCAACCCGAGAGCGAGTCGTACCTACAACATAAGATAAGTCTTGATAAGAAATTTTATTTTTAATTAAAGATACATTTTCACTATTAACTTCTGAGGACATTCTCATTAATGTATAGGCTAATCTTTTCTCACTATTAAAAATAACAAAGCTAGAAATGGTTTTTTGATGCTCCATAATTTTATTTGACATGTAAATTATGAAATCATAAAGTAAATCTTTCCCTTTCATATCTTCTAAAAGCGAAATAACATTTATTTTTTTTATAATACAGCCCACTAAAGCTGTTGCTGTTTCTGGAATAATATCTCCAGAGAATCCACTTTCACCAAAAAAATCACCTTCTTTATAAAAACCAATATTACATACCTTACCATCTCTTGTTTGAGTGGAAATTCTCACATGCCCTTTTTCTATAAAATATAAGTTACCTCGTCCTCCATTAACATATATATACTCTCCCTTATTAAATCTTATATTTTTAACATACACTCCATTTTTATAAGCAAAGTCAATAATACTATCACTGAAATTTTTAGCACTGCTACTCATTAGTATCATCCATTATTCTAATAAGGAAAACATGAGTAATTAAAATTATTGCAATATGTTATTGTAACCAATAAAACAAAACCAGCGAATTAGCTTAGTAAAAAATAATTTCACATTTAACCCCTTGGCAATAAATAAAAAAACCCACATGTTCCCTACTGTTATTTTAATTAATTATTTATTTTTAAAAACAATGGCTATAAATATAAAAAACTTAACCTTCAATTACCTTTCTTATAAAGATAATTTGTATTGTCAGGATAAGATGCTCAATATTGAGCATCTTATCCTGACAATGAATTAGTTTTTTCATTCAGCATGTTACTAAAAATGAATGCCGTCTAGAAGACGGCACTTCATCAGCCTCCTATGGTCACGTATTCAATTTGTTGCTCCTGGTGTATGCTCTTCACTTTTCAGGAAAGCAAATAGTGACAGTAGAAGTGAAATGTTGATTTTTTCAACAAACTGAGTTGGTGCGAAAACACGCTACAGGCCAAGGGGTACGTCAGTGTTATCGTTATCGATCTTGCAATGAATAATGCTGGCATCTGTGCCACTGCCAGTGCCCTGAATATTAGTATTAATGCCGTCGTTCGCTTTTTAAAAAACCGTCCCTCGATGCGTAACCTCATTACCGCTGGAACAGGTGGTAATTCAGCTCATCGGTGAAATCGATGAGATGTGACCATTTGTCGGAAATAAAATGCAATAACGTTGGTGATGGTATGCTTGGGAGCCTCGTCTGAAGCAGATTATTGTGCACATCTTCGGTAAACGCAGCAAAAAGACACTGAAGAAACGACTCAAGAAATTATCGCGCTTTAAAGTCGCTTTTCGGTGTACCGATAATGTGAAACCTTAAAACGTGCTACCCACAAATAAACACCTCATCGGAAAAAGTTTCACACATCGTATTAAACGTGAAAACCTCACCCTCCGAAATCGAATTAAACGACTGAATCGTAAAACATTGGATTATTCAAAATCACCGGAAATGCATGACAAAGTCATCGGGACTTTTATCGAAAGAGAATATTATATTTAAGGTAAATCAATAAATTGAATACGTGACCCTTTTTCTCTTCTGGAGTAAAATTGATTTATATTTTGGAGAGCAGAGTGACATTTTAAACTTGCAATAACAAATGGTTGAGGAAAATCGAAATAGCAACCACCGCTAAGTGGCTACTTAAGATAAGTATTTAATTATAAGCCAATAAATTATTACTCTTTATTCACCATTTTTTTCAGACTGAATTAGCCCGTCAAAAATATCAGATGGTATTGCAGTTATTTTCTTTTTCAGAAGATCAACAAAAAACAATACAACCTCACACTGGTTAATGACTTCTCCATGACGGTTACTGATGGACTGCTCTATTCTCAGGCGTGTTTTTTCCATTCCAGTTATAACTGTTTTTATGTGAAGTAAATCATCAAGGAAAGACGGAGGAAGATATTCGAGGCCAATTTTCCTGACAGCAATAAATATTATGATTACAGAATATTATTTCTATATTGGCATTAATTTTTAAGAAGTTTTTGTCCAATTTCATTCTAACGACAACATCTCAAAAAATACTTTCTCTGAACATTGTCGTTATGAAAGTTATAAGCCAAGTTCATTGGCGATGATATTACGCTGAATATCTGATGTCCCTGAATAAATGACGGATGCAATGGAGTTGCGTAATTCTCTTTCGGCATGACTGTCAGCAAGATACCCCTTTGCTCCGTAGATCCGTAATGCATCCATTGATAACTGTGTGTACGTTTCAGATACAAACAATTTTGCGCAAGCCGCTTCCATCGTGGCATCTTTCCCTGCGTCTTTTAAGCGTCCCACCCGATAGACAAGTTCACGTGCGGCATCCAGATTAACCTTCATGTCTGCGATACGATGTGATATAGCCTGATTTTTCCCGATGGGCTGCCCAAACTGTTTCCGTGTGCGTGCATGGGTAATGCATCCGTCAAGGCTGCGGCGCATTGCTCCCAAGGCTGTAGCGAGAATACATCCACGCTCATACTCCATGGCACTTTCAAAGATCTTAATACCCCGTCCTTCCCGCCCTAATATGGCATCCGCGGGGATACGGCAATCCTTCAATACAACCCGCCCCATTTGTGCGGTACGTAACCCCATTTTTTCCAGCGGTTGACTGACCTCTATACCTGGTGTGGATGATTCGACAAGAAAGGCGGTGATACCCAAAGGGCCGAGTGTGGGATCAATTGTGGCATAGATAACATAAAGGTCAGCAATAGGAGCATTTGTGATATAAGTTTTCATTCCATTAAGAATATAACAATCACCACTTCTTACTGCGTGAGTGCGCATAGAGAAAACGTCGGAACCCGCTTCATCTTCTGTCGAGCCATTAGCACCGATTAACGTTCCATTTAATAGACCGGGTAAGAAACGAGAACGTTGGGCCGGCGTACCGTGGATAGCAAGTTGCATCGTCACTGTCCACAGGTGAGCGTTGAGTGAAAACAATAGCCCCATATCTTCGCAACCGTATCCCAGACCTTCCATGATAGACAGAAGATCAGATAATGAGGCCCCTTCACCACCATATTCTTCAGGTATGCCCATTTTAAGTAACCCGAAATCTGCGCATTTTTGCCAACCTTTCTGGAAGAACGTCCCGTTACGATCAGAGGCTGAGATATCTGTCTTCAATTGCTCATAAGCAAAACGTTCGGCTTTATCACGCAATAATAGCCGTTTTTCATCCAGTTGATTTGTCATGGTTTCGTTGCTCCAGAAATTGTTGTTTCAGAAATTGATAGTCAGTTTTACCCGTAGAAGTTCGTGGAAGTTCAGGCAGGTAACTGAAATAGTCAGGGAGCATGTATCGTGCAAGCCGTTTATGACAATACTGACTCAGCTCTGTCAATGATAGCTGAGGATAATAAGACACCAGAAAAGCAGTAATTATCACTTCTCCATCTATCTCTGTACTAATAACTGCACTGTCAGAGAGTTTAGGGTGAGTTATCAGGCATGACTCAATCTCATCCAGTTCTATCCGGTATCCATGGCGCTTGATCATACGATCGCGACGTCCCATGAAAATGTAACCTTCTGGTGAGGAACGAACTACATCTCCCGTGTTGTACCAACATTTGCCGTTAAGGTAAAAGATACTCTGGGCGGTTTTCTCCTGATCATTCCAATAACCAGCAAAAACAGAATCTCCTGAAACACATAACTGACCTGATTCACCTTCCGGCACGGGCTGAAAATGTTCATTGACAACAATCGTTTCACAATGAGTACAAGGACTGCCAATGGATAATGACTCCAGACGATTCTCAGGAATAGGCGCGGGTACTTGGTAAACAGTACATACATTAGTTTCTGTGGGACCATACAAGTTGAAGTAATCGGCTTTAGGCCACAGATTCATCAACTTACGTAATTTGGTAATAGGGAAAATCTCTCCTGCAAATAGTACGAGGCGTAACTGGTTAGGGATATGGGCTTTTTGATACTGCTCAGCCAAAATTCCCAAAATTGCAGGAGCAGAATACCAGATGGTAATTTCTCTGCGGGCAATAAATGAAGCCAGATGGCGTGGACTTGCGGCAAGATCAGTATCGATCAGATGAATGCAGGCCCCATTCTTCACAGAGACATAAATGTCGAAAATTGACAGGTCAAAATGAAATGGGGCGTGACTGGATATTTGATCTTTTGCCGTCACCCTGAAGAAATCTGAAGCCCATTCAACGAAACTCACTGAGTTACGATGGCTTATGACTACACCTTTCGGGATACCAGAAGAACCGGATGTGTACAGTATGTAGGCAGGGCGATTTGCATCAGGTGTTCCACGTGGATAATCAGGCTCTTTTTCACTTTTTTCCGTGGATCGTTTTTCTATAGATAAAATATCCCGTACCTGTAATGCCCCGCTTGTTTTTTCTCCAATTGCCTGTATCACAATGATCTGAAATTGAAAGTGAGGAGCAACTTGTGTCAGGTATACTGCGGACTCGGGATCGGTCAGAATGCAACGAACATGACAATTATCAAATACGGCGAATGCCCGTGAAGCGGAGCTATTCACATCGGCGGGTACGTATACAGCACCTAAACGAAGTACACCAAAAATGGCGGCAAGGGTTTGTGGTTTTTTGTGCATGAAAATACCAACACGATCCCCCATCACAACGTCTTTTTGGTAAAGAAAAGTCGCAACTTGATCCGCAGCATCAGAAAGCTGCTTGTAACTCATTGTTGAATCGTCAGAACCAATGACTGCACAAGCTTCGGGATGTCGTAAGACAGAATCATCTAAGTACTTAGCCAGATCGACTGAAGACCCAGTTTGTTCCTTTAATACTGTCGCTATCATTACTTGCCTGCTTCTGATGAATTATCAGCCACTTTTTTTTCAACAACATAGCGTGATATTTCACGAATAGTCGTAAAACGTATTCTTGGATCACTGACACCAACGATAATATTGAACTCATCTTCAATGAATGAAACCAGACGCATCATTGCCAAGGATGAAAGTATCCCTGATTCTCCTAAATTCAGATCATCAGTAATATCAAGGTCATTTCCTTTTAGGATATCGTCGATAATAAAAGCCCGGATTTTAGTCAAGGTATTAGTCATAATAACTTTCTCTATCAGTCAGTAATTAATGTAATGGATGAAAAATGTTCACAGTGGGTTTATAGCAGTCTCATAAGGGTGCCAGAATAACGTCAGGCCAGCGGAGTATGGCGGCTGAAGCTTCTGCCTGACCACCAAACCCGTACAGAAGTACAGTATCACCGGGTTTAATGTCACCGGCAGCAGCGGCTGTATATGCATTGAATGGCATCAACACCGGCCCAATATTAGCAACCTGTGGGAAAGTATTTACCACACGGTTAAGTTCTACTCCTAATACACTGGCCGAAAACTCTGCGTGCCAGGCTGTCGGAGTATTCACAACAACAAAGTCAATATCGTTCAATTCAAGCCCGGCTTTTGCCAGAGCACCCTTTGTTGTCTGCACGAGATACTCTTCAGCCGTAGCGCGTAATACGTGGGAGATAGAAGGATCTACACGCAAGCGGATTTTTTGCCCGAGGGGGGTTGTTCCTGAGGTATCCTCGACTGCATCAAGCAGCCAGGTGCCACAGGTTTTTCCTGTATGCAAAGATTCAGCGCCCAGTAAACCAGAACCAGCTTCTACCGGCCCAACCAAAAATGCTGCCGAAGCATCTCCACATAAACGCAGGGTGACATCGTCAGGTTCGATCGCCCGCGATAGTTTGGATGTTGTTATGACTAAAACTCGTTCTTTTAACCCTGCTTGCACCCAGGCACAGGCTGTCAATAATGCTGTCATGGAACCACCACAGGTTGCTTCTATGTTAAAAGCACCGCCGCCAGTTCCAATTAGCTGAGCAAGATACCCGGCATCACCTGAGCCAATCCGATCCGGAAACATTGACACTGAAATCAGACAATCTACCTCTGCCGGAGAAACACCCGCAGCACCCAGTACACGATGTGCGGCTTTAACGCCTAGCTCCACACTTCCTTCGTTAGTTGCTGCGATTCGGCGTTCGACACTACCGAAAAAAGGATCGTCCAGATAACGTTCCATCGCGGCATCATAGGGGTTAATTTTACGATGACTGGATACACCACATGCTCCCGCTACTATTATTGACTGCTCTTGAGGCATATCTTCACACCACCAATCATTTGTACGCACCTCATCAGGCAAATATACGGCAATAGCCTGAATTCCTGCTGCTTGCATATAGTCTCCTCATATAATAAAGCGGATTACCTAAAATCATGCGGCATGAATTTGCGTTCTGATTTGCAGGCAATAAAATAAATTCGAACTAAAAATCAGTTGTATGATAAATGCAAAAGTTAACTTTAAATACTCTAAATTTATTGACCTATTAAATTGATGATTCCAAATCAATGTTTCTCTAATATTGCTTAAAAGTGGGCGTATAATTTCACATTATTTTATTTAATTACGCTACAATAAATATTGTTATTAAAATATTAAGTAATGTGATTCTAAAATCGGTCACGAATTCAATTTGTTGATGGTTGTGTATAATTGCCATTTTTCGGGGAAGTCACATGGCAACTGCTAAAGTAAAATGTCGATTTTGTCAGCAAACTGAATACATCAAAAAACATGGCAAAGATGAGGCAGGGCACCAACGCTATCGTTGTTTATCCTGTAAACGAACCTGTCAACTTGAGTCCGCCAATGAATAAAATAAATCATTACTCATATCAGAGATATATAACTCACGAAATATTATTTTCTTTATTGTAAATTTACTTCACATTGAATGAGTGTTTATTTTATTTACTCTCATTTCATTTTAGTATCAATCACATTGATGAATTCGTTGATTATCCTCCATGAAAACAGAGTTTAATCGACCTTATTCGCTATTTTTAAATAAATAACCTTTTATTA
>NZ_CAWQJR010000051.1:0-7521 GCF_963894935.1 Xenorhabdus sp. PB61.4 | reverse complement strand
TAGCTCAGTCTACCAAGACTGTTGAAATAATGAGGACAGAGAGGGCGGATTTTCATCAGGGCTCTTTGAAGCCGAATATATGTTTGCGACTACTTTTGTCAGAAAAATATTTTTATAGACTTGAATTAGGTCGGTGTCCATATAGCTATTTAGTAAATATTCTTACACTGGACGACAGAATCAAGATTGGGGATATTTGACCAAGGGTGGAGATTTAAGTACAGGTGAATCTACTTTTGGCACTCTGACTAATCTTCAGAGCACTATAGGTATTGGACACATCTTAACGTTTATACTTATAGAGGGTCCCATCGGTACTTTTGAGAGTATACAACTACAAGTTGACACCCAAAACCAGCCGAACTTAGGGAGTAAAACTCTTGAAGTAACGGCGAATAGCTCAACTTATAGTCTTGGCTCAAGCCCAAATTCTACAACTAATTTCGTCTATGCCTCTGACGGCGCAAAACAACTAGGCGACCTACTAAAACAAAACGTAGGTAATACCCTGTCTTTCTGCTTCAACTGGAAATAAATCCACACTCTGAATTGAAGGCTGCTTAATGCGGCCTTTTTTGTTTTGAGTGGGTAGTCGTAATCTATTTTGTTAGTAACAAATTGAATATAAAACAGTGATAAAGCTCTTGTATGGCACTCTTTACATTTGCAAATCTGGTTTTTATTTAATATGCTAGCAACACAGATTTGATAGTTTTGGGAATGAAGAGGCGGCTCCCAAAAGTTTAACCGCCAAGTTGGTCACTTCGACTTAGGTCTGGGACTCCAACCATGTCGGCTGAGAGGTCGGCGCCTACTTTTTTCTTTTTCTTACGGGAAGTGGTACGGATAATTGTACGTTTCTTGTTTCTATGTCTCTTGACCCAAGCGTTTTATCATAAAAAAACCAGATATTAAATTTTCTCTCTTTTGGCCATGTGTCGTGGCAGAGCGTTTTCCATCCAAGGTGTCCCGCGATTTTTTCCACTAACTGTATCTTTGTATCTGACGATATTTTTTTTTGATATGAACTCATTATTGCTCCAAGGAAAAAATCAGATATCTGGATATTCTCTGAGACTTTTGAATCCTTTGTCACTACAGAGCTAATAATATTTTTTCTACCAAATTGTTTTAATAGAGTGTTATTTGCGATTACATGAAAAGCTTCATCTGCTTTTTTATACCTGGATGCTATTGGGTCGACTTCTATACGGAAAAAACAATCACGCTCAGGATGTGCTGCAATAACATTACCTATTTTCGTGGAAATTAATTTCGTGAAGTGTTTTCTCATTGCCAAGTCGTAATCGCCATCATGAAATGCCTTATTGACCATAGATTTTTCTATAACAATGCAATGAAAAGCCAACCAAGGATTCTGGAAGAAAACATCAACTAGTTCTTTGTAAAAATCGGCGTATTTCTTGGAGTTAGCTTTTTTCCATTTGATTTCTTCATAGTACCTATGTTTGTCTCTTAGTTCTCTAATGATGCGGGAGAAATCACCTCTGCGTTGATACTTCATCCATAGGCTACCAAAGCCATAAAAGCGCTGTCCATCTATACCTGATTCATCACAAGCCACATGCCAGATTAGTTTTCCGGGGTCTCTCATGAAAGATCCTTCTGTATAAAAGATTCATAGTGATTAATTTGCCTATTAAATCACATGCATAACTAATTGATAAGGATCGTTTTAGTCAAAAATCACAAAGAGTGGTACTTTGTTCTTGGATAGTTAGCTCGATCATAAAATTAACAACGCATTCGCCACCGCAACGTTTCAACACTCTACTCACTACAACTCACCGGGGTAACCTTAGTTCACCCCACGGACGCCCATTGTTCTGATGGGGTGGAAATATGAAGATGAAAGAAGATCCTACTATCTGGGTACACCTCAGTGACTGGCTTGTGTCGGTAAGAAAGCAAGGTATCTTGGCAACCCTCGCGGGGACCATGGCCTTTCTTCGTGGTCGCTATCACGGTGGCGGCTGGTTAAAGGTCTCCATCGATGCCTTTATGTGTGCCATGTTCACCTGGTTCATTCGTGACGTATTAAATCTGTTTGGTCTGAATCCTGATTTGGCCTACATCGGTAGTGTGGTGATTGGCTATCTGGGAACAGATTTTATTGGTCAATTGCTGCGTAAAGCGGCGGAGAAGAAAGCTGGGGCGAGCAATGACGAACCAAGGTGATGAATCAGTATTTGGTGCGAGCCATTCTTATGTGAAAGGACTTCTACATCAAAATCGCCGTCGCTGGTTATTGCATAGATGGCGTAGATGTTGGAACGAAGACAGAGACGTCCGAGAGCAAGTTCGTCACTCCGAGTATCTACGTGCTTTATTTGGCTTTGAGAATCGCTATCGAGTTATCAAGTTGCTCGTAAGACATGACCAAAACAAGGGAAGAATCTGATGAAAATCAAGCGAGAGCGGATTGAGCTTTATCAAACAGTATGAAGGCCTGAAACTGAAAGCCTATCCCGATCCGGCGACAGGTGGTATTCCGTGGACAATCGGCTACGGTCACACAAAAGACGTCAAGCCGGGGCAAGTCATTACCGAACAGCAGGCTGAAGCATTCCTGCATGATGACCTTCAGCCTATTTACCTCACCCTTGAATCAGCCGTGAAGGTATCACTGACTCAGGGGCAGTTTGATGCCCTGTGCTCGTTCATCTTCAATTGTGGTGCAGGTAACTTTGTTCGTTCTACCTTACTGAAGAAACTCAATGCCGGTGACTACCAAGGGGCAGCCGATGAGTTCCAGAGATGGAATAAGGCAGCGGGTAAAGTGATGAATGGTCTGACTAAGCGTAGGGCATCTGAACGCCAGATGTTTTTATCATGAGATTCAATCTCACCTATGGCGTGATTATTGCGCTAATTATTGCTTCGGGTGCGGCTTACTTCTATCGCTCTGGATATAAGAAGCAGCTCGGTATCAATAATGACCAGCTAATCGAAATCCAGCAACTGACCGACCGAATTAACTACCAGAACACGCACATTGACATGCTGCATGAGTTAGACAACAAACACACTCAGGAACTCGCCAATGCCAAGACTGAAATCGATACTCTTCGGGCTGATGTTGCCGCTGGTCGTCGCAAGTTGCGCATCCAAGCCACCTGTCCAGTGTCTGAAGCCTCTCCCTCCGGCAGCTTGGGCCATGCAACCACCGTCGAACTCTCTGGAGAAACTGGACAAGCTGTTCTCGATATCCGAGAAGGCATCATCAACGATCGGGCAAAGCTGAGATATTTGCAGGATTATGTTAGGACGCAGTGTAGATGAGAGGACGGCAGGAGTGCTACCGTCCTACGATTTTATTAGAGTTTGCAAATTATATCTCCCGTATCGGGATCTAATTTGCAGTCAATGGCGAATGTATTGGCGTAAGTTTGCATTGAGGCTAAAGTTGCTGACCCCATCAACAGGAAAAGAAGAAGATATTTTTTCATTTTACTACCCAGTCAAAACGTTATTATCAAAAAATGGATAAGTCTAATAACCTTACCCTTATTGAATAATAAATGAACAATTATTAATACTCAGTTAATGCACAAAACTAAACCCAATATTTCTTTACCCATTCCCTGAGTGGTTAAAGGAATACAGATAATGCATGCTGCCACTTCGTTCTCACCGCGTACTCTACGCACACGGACTGGTGGCATTTTTATTTGCGCCGGGTTATCGCCGTCTGTCGGTATTAGCTATGACATGTCTCCTTTTCATCGAGCGTACTGACAGAATCAAAAATAACCCATGCCCCTGAGAATAACAGGTCATTATCAGCAACATCCGCTGTAGGCAGGCAAAGTGATGTGACAGCCGGAGAGACGGCAAATTCTGAACAGGCTATTCATTGAGTGGATTGTGCAGAGTTTTATCTCTGTTTTGACTGACTCCCGACTAAAAAATGACGGGGTTATATAAATCAGACCAGTTGTTTGTCCTGAATCAATTAAAGGTAGCTTGGTAAGCATGGTGGTTTACATGAATCCTTGTATTATATTTGTTCGAATACACCACAATGCGAGGGAAGAATGGAATGGATATCTGTCAATGACAGACTACCAAAAACAGTTAGACAATTTGAAAGGTTTATTATTTCTACTGATAAAGGTATAGGCATAGGGGTTCATGACAGTCTGAATGGGTTCTCTCATATAATTGTCAATGGAGGAACTCAGTATTCAAATTATATAGTTACTCACTGGATGCCATTACCAGAACCACCTGTTAAATAATCTGTAAATCAACCACCTTCGGGTGGTTTTTTGCTTTATGGAGGGCAGCGCATGTCATCCCGTATCTATGGCAGTAAATGGAATAAAGCCCGGCTAACTTTCCTGCAACAACACCCCCTGTGTGTGATGTGCCGGCAACAGGGCAGATTAACCGCCGCCACCGTCGTAGACCACATTATCCCGCATAAACTCAAAGACGCCATGAATACTCGTCACAGTACGACCATCAAAGCGGCGCAACGTCTATTCTGGGATAAAAAGAACTGGCAGCCACTGTGTGCCTCACACCATAACTCGACCAAACAGCGTATCGAGAAGCGCGGTCAGGACATCGGCTGTGATGCAAACGGTTATCCGCTGGATGCTCACTCACACTGGCACCAATAACCGCATGAAATTGATTCAACGGAAAAGTGAAAGAAAGGAATGATTACAGGAGAAATCATCACGGGGAGGGCGGGTAAAAAGTGCCGGGCAGACACGTAAAGACCGCCACCGTCCCGCAAAAATAACGCTAACGCAGTTTTTTAACAAAAAAAGACCCTCAACCGCTTGACATTGAAAGGAGGCTGACAATGTCAAAGCGTACACGTTCTGACAGCCTCAAAGGCAAAATGCAGGCGATGGTCAACGCCTTTCAGGACACCATCGACCCCCCGGCACATGCTGGTTTAATGCCGGAGGCCAGCAGTAATTTGCTGCATATGATACAGGCCGTGAATTCGGATACCGAGCTGGTGCTGGCCGATAACGTCAACGTGACGCTGAATAACGTCACTTACCAGATTCAGGTGACCGTACCGGACTCCATGTCTGATGGTGTCCGGCATATGGTGGCTATCAATACTTATATCGTCCAGTTCCTCCAGAATATGGATAAATGGATGAGCCAGAATGGGATGGTGGCGGTAACACTGCCGAATGGACAGAAAGTGGCATTGCAATCGATAAAGGCGCTACAGGATAGTGTTAAGAATGCATACCCAAAAACAGGAGGTAAGATCGATGGTGAGGTTTATGCAGATAATTTATGGTCAGCCTCATCTTTAGAGCTGGGAGATGTGGGTAATAGAAAATACAATGGAATAAAATTCACTGGAAAGGATGGTGCAGGATTCGATAATAATAGCGTAGAGATCCAATCGTGGCATGGCATTGGATTTAAAACAAGCCTTGATAATAAGACAAATATTTATGTTGATACACGAAAAGGGAATATAGGACTTAAAGGTGCAATTCACACCAAGAGGGTACTGACGGACTCAATAGCAGTTGGTGATAACTGCGGCATGGATTTTACCGGAGTTGATGGTGCAGGATTTAATGGAAACAACCTTGAAATTCGTTCATGGTTTGGTGTCGGCTTTTATTCAACGCAAAATAAACAAACAAGTGTTTTTTTCAATACCCGTAATGGGGATATAGCAACAAAAGGGACGATTTGAGCCGGTAATGGTGTCGTGCTCTCTCTGGGGCAAAATTGCCATCAAGATGGTAGCGATTATATCAGACCCAGTTCCCCTATCATAGAAATCTTCCCGTCGTGCAAATTCACTACTAACGATGAATCCGAAGGCGCAACTGTTTCTAAACCCGGCCTCGGTCATTATCAGGTGAATGGCGTTCTGGGTTATAACGCCGATGGTGCATGGGGGTATTTCCTCGCCGAAGAACAACAACGGGCTGGAGCTTATCTACATTGATGACAAGGTGAATAAGGACGGCAGTATCACGATTGAGACGTTCCACCGTCAGCACAGCCACTTACCGGAGCGCTTTCAGAACCAGCGGATAAAAGCCCTTATGAACGGGGAAAAAGTTTATTATCAGGACGGTGAGCCGTGTGATATTCCCGAGGGTTGTCGCTTGGATATCCGTGTCCAGATGCCAGAGAATTCGGTGTGGAATGTGAGGCAGAAGGCCGCAGAGGTTACGGCCGATATTGATCAGGCTGAACAGGTGGAGTGAAGTCAGCGAAATGATGAACCCGCAAAAAAATTGCGGGTTAGATGGTTACTCAGAATTAAGCGGCTCTGACTATGTAATTGAAGGCTACGTTGCGTGGGCGAACACGGAATGATGCTAAAGATACCCTACCACCTGCTGTTAATTGGGTGGTCAGATATCCCGTTGATTGCGCCCAAACAGGCTCATCAAAGTCTTTGGCCATGAAATCTGTAATATCAGCTCCCTCCGTCTTATACGCGCTTATTGGTGGTGAAACTAACACACCAACAGCTTTTTCGGGGGGTTGATTTGGTGTTATTGGAGCATCTTTATAAGTAAATACTGATGGTAGCATCGTTGCTTCTTGTTTAGACAGCAATGTACGATTAGGATCAATTGTTCCCTCTCTATCCCATCCCCGAATGAATTCACCACGTAAATCAGGCAATACACCGGAAGGGTAAGCAAGAGACAGTTTCGGATATTTTCCTTTATCGAATGTCTCACCATTGCATATTAGCCAGCCTTCAGGTGGGTTTTCCGTGGGCCAAGGAACAGGAACACCAACAGGCAGACTGGAACCATCCATATGCCAATTAGTGACCTTGTTTAGTATTTTGTGTAATCGCCATTTTCGTTTAAACGTGACCGTCTAGACGGTCACTAAATTCAATCATAAAACGACTCATCGCAAGACGCCAATCTTGGATAGGCAGGGTCCATTTTTTAGACGCGGCTTGAATCGCCAACCAGATCACCTTTTTCACCGAATCATCCGACGGGAAGATTTTACGTTTCTTGATAGCATGTCGAATGACACTGTTTAGTGATTCGATGGCATTCGTCGTATAAATCACCTTCCGGATTTCAGCTGGATAGGCAAAGAACGTGGACAAATTGCCCCAGTTTTCTCGCCAGCTACGGCTGATTTGAGGAGAACGCCCATTCCATTGTTCAGCAAAAGCATCCAAAGCCTGCAATGCCACTTCTTCTGTCGGGGCCTGATAAATCTGCTTGAGATCTTTGACAACCGCTTTAGCCTCTTTCCAGGATACATAACGCAGGTTATTGCGTATCATATGAACAATACACAACTGCACTCGAGTCTGCGAATAAACGGTATTAATCGCCTCAGGAAACCCTTTTAATCCGTCCACACACGCGATGAAAATATCTTTCAGTCCCCGGTTATAGAGGTCTATCAGTACGCCAAGCCAGAACTTCGCTCCTTCATTCTCGGCCAGCCATAAGCCCAGCAGTTCCTTGTGACCTTCGGTATTAATGCCTAACGCGATGAAGACCGATTTATTGA
>NZ_CAWQJR010000050.1:0-7535 GCF_963894935.1 Xenorhabdus sp. PB61.4 | reverse complement strand
TCAAAAAAGTGATCGAGGTAAAACGGACGAAACGAGTTCCTTTGAAAGCCTTGCCCTGCGCGGGCTGGCGCAGCCATGAGGGTATGACTGCATCGGAAATGATGTTCTCCGCCAGAAAAAGCGAAAGCCACATGATTTTCCCCGAACCTAATTTGGGTATGGCAAGACCCGCTAATGGCCCGGCAACGAAAGAAGCTAGTGGGATAGGTAAGATAATTAATCCTGCCTGTAAAGGCGATAAACCAGCAACAAGTTGCAGTCGCTGACTGACTATTAATTCAACTCCCATCAGGGCTGCGGTGCTAACAAAAGCGGTCGCGATACCGGTAGCAAAACCATAGGATTTTAATAAAGTAAAGTCTATGATCGGTGCAGATGAACGACGTTGCCGAGAAACGAACATCATCGTGAATATCATCCCGATTGCGCTGGCTATAGTGGCAATTCCCATTGATGGGGCTTGTTTGCTGATTTCTTTGATAGCAAAAGTAATGCCAATCAGCCCGATCATAATTTGGAGAGAGGCCAGCAGGTCGAATGTGCGTTGTGGGTTACTCTGGCTTTTAGTAATAGTGAATAGGGCGAATATCAACGCAATAATGACGATAGGCACGTTTATCAGGAAAACGGAACCCCACCAGAAATATTCTAGCAGTATTCCACCGATGACGGGACCAAGTGCCGCGCCACCGGCAGCAACAGCGGACCAGATTCCGATAGCAAGAGCGGGTTCTTCGAAAGCCTGACGGATTATTGCGAGTGTGGCCGGCATCATCATTGCGGCACCGATGGCAAGTATCACTCGTGCGCTGATCAACATACTGGTATTCGGAGAAAATGCTGCCATCATTGAAGCAATACCGAACACAGCTAATCCGGCAGTAAACAATTTCTTGGCACCAAAGCGATCACTCAGGGCACCACTCCCGGGAAGCAGGCCAGCAATGGTTAATGAATAAGCATTCATGATCCATAACTTCTCAGTGGAAGATGCTCGTAAATCGTATGTTAAACGAGGTAAAGCTGTATAGAGGACTGTCATGTCGATGACAATCAGCAAAAGTGCACTGGAAATAACAGCCAGCACAAGCCAGCGAGTATTTGATTTCATGAAAGAACTCATCAGTGTGGTTTAGGGATCCTGTATCGCCAACCCTTGACGGTACAAATTGCGCACATTATAAATACATACGTATTGAATTAAAAGAGAGTAATAATGGGACGACGTAAAACAATTGACCGGAATATTCTGCTGGATGCAGCAGAACAAATTGTCACCACACATGGGGCAGCGGCCCTTACCATTGATGCGGTAGCAAAAGCTGTCGGGATCACTAAGGGCGGGGTTCAATACAGTTTTAATACGAAAGATGCACTTATTGAGGCGATGTTTGAGCGTTGGGGGCTTGGCTATGAGGAACAATTCTACAAAATAGCCGGAGAAGCGCCCGATCCACTGACTGCAATACGTGCGCACATTGAAGCAAGTAAATGTTCCGATGAAGTGTCATCGGCGAAAGCGGCAGGACTGATGGCATCGTTATTGCAAACACCGGAACATCTGGAATCAACCCGTGACTGGTATCGTGAGCGCATCGCTAATCTGGATATAACAACAGCAGAAGGTCGTCGGGCCCGTTTAGCTTTTTTGGCGACAGAAGGTGTATTTATTTTACGCTTCTTCGGCTTGATGGATATTGGTAAGGATGAATGGGCGGATATTTTCAGCGATATTCTGGAGATGGCACCTTCTGAAAATAGTGAATAAAAACAGCGTCCATTAGTGCAGTTCGTTAATAATCACTTTGTGATATAACTTATTGATTGTACTCATAGCAATCGTTTTCTTTTTTGATCTTTTAGGATAACGATTTATTTTGATTTCCTGTAGGATGAATCGAAAACTTCATCTGTTTAGGAATAAAACATTAATGAGTACACTCAATTCAGGCTCTGCAAATAGTCAGGGCTTACTTCAGCGCGTGTTTAAACTAGAAGAGCATGGTACAACAGTTCGCACCGAGATGATTGCGGGGCTGACGACCTTTCTGACGATGGTTTATATCGTCTTTGTGAACCCACAAATTCTGTCTGTTGCCGGAATGGATATTAAAGCTGTATTTGTCACAACCTGCTTAATTGCCGCACTTGGCAGCATTATGATGGGAATAGTGGCTAATTTACCTGTTGCGGTTGCGCCTGCTATGGGTCTGAATGCATTTTTTGCCTTCGTTGTTGTTGGTGCTATGGGTGTTTCGTGGCAGGTTGCGATGGGCGCAATTTTCTGGGGTGCTGTAGGGCTGCTGATCCTGACGATTTTCCGCATCCGTTACTGGATGATAGCGAATATCCCCGTGGGGCTGAGAGTCGGAATCACCAGCGGTATCGGGCTTTTTATTGCCATGATGGGGCTGAAAAATGCCGGCATTATTGTGCCGAATCCAGATACGATCGTTTCTATTGGTAACTTTACTGCTCATAACGTCCTGCTGGGCGCTTTGGGCTTTTTTATCATTGCCATTTTAGCCGCACGTAATTTCCATGCCGCAGTATTGCTGTCCATCGTAATAACGACGGGGATCGGGTTTATGCTGGGGTATGTGGAATATCAGGGTATTTTTGATTTGCCACCCAGTGTCATGAGTGTTGTCGGGCATGTTGATGTGAAAGGTGCGCTGGATATCGCATTAGTCGGGGTTATTTTTTCTTTTATGCTGGTGAACCTGTTTGATTCATCCGGTACGCTGATTGGTGTGACCGATAAAGCCGGCCTTGCTGACAGTAACGGCAAATTCCCGCAGATGAAGCAGGCTCTGTATGTTGACAGCATCAGCTCAGTGGCAGGTTCTTACATCGGCACTTCTTCGGTAACCGCTTTTGTAGAAAGTTCTTCTGGCGTCTCAGTAGGTGGCCGTACTGGATTAACCGCTGTAGTCGTTGGTATTTTGTTCCTGCTGGTGATGTTTATTTCTCCACTGGCCAGTATGGTTCCGGCTTATGCTACGGCGGGTGCGCTGGTTTATGTCGGCGTTTTGATGACATCCAGCCTGACACGGGTGAAATGGGATGATCTGACAGAATCCGTTCCGGCATTTATCACCGCTGTTATGATGCCATTCAGCTTCTCAATTACTGAAGGTATTGCACTGGGCTTTATGGCTTATTGCGTGATGAAACTGGGAACAGGAAAATGGCGGGAGATAGGCCCGTGCGTTATTGTTGTCACGTTGCTGTTTATGCTGAAAATGGTATTTGTCGATGCCTGATAATTATAATCTCGGCTAAACTGAGTACCGAGCAATATAAAAAAAGCCTGATGCATCAGGCTTTTTTTATGGAAATTATACGGAATATTTTTCTAGAAGAAGATCAATGACGGCTTTCTGGTGCAATAAAACCGATGCAAATGACTTCAGATTCCGCGCCGGGCTGTGCCTGAAAAGTGAAATCCTCTTTATGGCTGAGAGTTAATTCAGGCCATGTCGCCAGCGTGGACCGGAAATGTTCCTGTGAGCAGTTCTTTCCTCTTTTGCCCACCAGTAACGCTCCATCTTTGACAATATCACTTTCTTTTATATGGCGATTATAAATATTGGGCGGCGCATCGTTGCCGGTTTCCCACGGCTGTATGGTTTGGGGGCGATAGTGGCTGTAGAACGTCAGCCATTGATGCAGGTATTCACCTCCAACATAATGCAGTGGTGTTGAATACAATTCATCCCAGCGCTGATCCAGCTGGCTGGAAAAGATTTTTATCCCTGCAAATTTTTCTCCCGCACCACGGACATTTGTTAGCATAATACTGGCATAGCCAATGAGAACTACGACAGCAAACACAGCCAGACCTCGCAGTGTCCCCGTTAAGGATTTATGGGGACGTACGGTTATCGAGCCGATTAGCAGCGCTGGAGCTACTGCCATGAAAGGCTGGAGCCATTCGGTCATGCGCCCGCCTTCATTGAAGGAAAACCAGCCATAAATAATCAGCAGAGGCAGCAGAATGACAATATTGGCCAATTGATTCGATTGCTGTTTTGGCCAGCCAATTTTTCCGCCTAATAGATAAATAATGGCACTGACGATAATGAGAGGATAGAAGACTGAAAACAGAGAGCGTGTGGTGTGCAGATTAAATCCGTGCTTGATTTGCGAGTCTACCCATTTGAAGGCAGAAAAATCGTTATTTGCCAGCCACCAGATATTGGGTAATACCAGTATAAGCCATAGCGCAAGCGCCAGATAAAACAGAGGCTGCCGATAATGTCGCCGCACTTTGGGAACAAACAGGGAAAGTAAAAAGACTGAGCCAACAATCGAGAGTGAAGAGTACTTACTCATTGTTGCCAGCCCTGTAGCTAACGCGAACGCCAGCCACCATTTGGGATGATCATCGATTGCTTTCAGGAAGAACAATAGTGACCAGGACCACAACATTACCAGCAGATAATTGTCATTATACGGAATGATATCGAAATTGATGATGCCAGACAGATTGAGAGACAGCATGGCCAGCCATGCCAGTTCAGTTTTGCCTGTTAAGCGCAAAGCCAGTTGCCAGACACCCATCATACCTATAGCAATGGCAGCAAAGTGGATGAAATACCAATAAAAACTGAGAGAAATATGGCTGATATGAATAGCTGGTAACATCACAACACCCACCAGCCACGGGTTTTTCGGGGAACCCCATTCACCGTTTATGCCCCAGTTCAGGGCTTCTACGGCATCATAGGGAACAGTCGGATCAAGGTAATAACTTACTAACATCCATAAGACAGCATAACCAATACACCAAAGATACAATGAAGTTCTATAAGAAATATCAAAGAAACGCATAGTTGCTAAGGCTTATATTATTTGAGTTAAGGTAACTCAAAATAGTAGCTGAACTTGAAAGAATAAGTGAATGACATTGGATGTTATATGTGGATTCTGTTAGATTCCGCCGAAAATATCTTGATAACACGAGTTGAGTCACACGCTATGAATCAGTTAAAGAAAAAATCCCCTGCAAGAGCCTCTGCGGGTAAGCACAAAAGAAAAAGCCGTGAAGAATTAAACGCAGAAGGGCGCGAACGTAAGCGCCAGAAAAAACATCGTGGTAATCCATCCGGTAATCGCCATCAGGAAAGTAACCAGAAAAAACAGACTGGTGCTAAACAAGAGAAGGATCCTCGTATCGGGAGTAAAGTCGCGGTTCCGTTGATTGTTGGTGAAAAAGCAGTCGCTAAGCCAGTCGTAAAACAGCCTAAAGCGCCCGAAAAACCTCGCTTGTCAGCGCGGGAAGAGCTGGAAATGCTGGAAAATGATGAACGTCTGGATGATTTGCTGGCACGTCTTGAGCAGGGTGAAAACCTTTCCGAAGAAGATAATGTTTATGTCGATAAAATGCTCGATCGTATTGATGTTCTGATGGAAGAGCTGGGTATCGATCTGGAAGAGGATGACAGCGAAGAAGAAAAACAAGACGACATTATGCAGTTGCTGAAAGGTAAATAATTCCTGAAGGTTGACGGCTCTGAATGGCTAGCCATTCATGCATAAATTATCTTGATCATCAAAGGCGGTATACACTTCGTTTTTCAGGTTGCCTCTTTGTTGGCTGCGCTCGCTCACCCCGGTCACATAGTTACCTATGTTCCCGGGGACTTACTTTCTTGCCGCCGCGACGCATTTTGAAATTCATTGTGTATATACCCATACTTTTAATATGGTATTTGCTGTGCTGATTGGGTAAACTATAGCAGCCCATTTGATAGGCCAGAACAGCGGAAGAAATAAGCATGTCAGAGCAAGCCATTGTCTGGGATCTGCCTTTGATCCAAAAATATAATTATTCAGGGCCTCGTTATACTTCATACCCAACAGCGCTGGAATTTAACCAGCAGTATGATAATGCGGCGTTCATACAGGCCGCAGCACGTTACCCTGAGCGTCCTCTTTCCCTTTATATTCATATCCCGTTTTGTCATAAACTTTGTTATTTCTGCGGCTGCAATAAGCTGGTTACGCGGCAGAAACACAAAGCAGATGATTATCTGGCTGTTCTGGAACAAGAGATAGCAACAAGGGCAAAGTTATTTACTCATCGGAAAGTCAGTCAGATGCACTGGGGCGGAGGAACGCCGACGTATCTCGATAAGATGCAGATAAGCCGATTGATGTCGATGTTGCGTAGCCACTTCTGTTTTCTGCCCGATGCTGAAATTTCCATTGAAATTGATCCGCGTGAAATTGAGCTGGATGTCATTGATCATCTGCGTAATAAGGGTTTTAACCGGCTGAGTATGGGGGTGCAGGATTTCAATAAGGAAGTTCAGTGTCTGGTCAATCGTGAACAGGATGAGGATTTTATCTTTGAACTGGTTAATCGTGCCCGAGAAACGGGTTTTACATCAACCAGTATTGATTTGATTTATGGTCTACCCAAGCAGACACCGGAAAGTTTTGCTTTCACATTGCAGCGTGTACTGGCGTTATCTCCGGATCGTCTGAGTGTGTTCAATTACGCTCACATGCCGAATCTGTTTGCGGCACAACGCAAAATTAAAGAGAGTGATTTACCGAGTGCGGCACAGAAACTGGATATTTTGCAGCAAACTATCGCGACTTTAACAGGTAACGGCTATCAATTTATTGGCATGGATCACTTCGCTCGCCCTGATGATGAACTAGCGGTTGCCCAAAGAGAAGGTGTACTACATCGCAATTTTCAGGGATACACCACACAAGGCGAGTGTGACTTATTGGGCATCGGTGTTTCGGCTATCAGTATGTTGGGCGACTGTTATGTACAGAACCAAAAAGATCTCAAAACCTACTATGCTGAGGTAAACGAGCAGGGCCATGCGTTATGGCGGGGTTTAGCGCTGACGCGAGATGATTGCATCCGTCGTGATGTGATCAAGGAGTTAATCTGTAATTTCCGGTTAAATCTTGCTGATATTGAACACGCTTATGGCGTGAGTTTCACAGATTATTTCGCCGAAGATCTGCAATTATTGGCACCGTTGGCGCAAGATGGGCTGGTTGAAGTGAGTGAAAAGCAAATTCGGGTATCACCAAAAGGGCGTTTGTTAATCCGCAATATTTGCATGTGTTTTGATCATTACCTGCGTAATCAAATGCGCCAGCGGCAGTTTTCACGGGTGATATGAATTTTAGAGGAGAGATGAACATGCTGATTATCTGAGCACGTTCTTCTCGTGTATTTAAAATAAATGGTTAAGGAATATTTATGACAATTAATAGGTCACATTTATAGCAGAACCAACATAATATGACATAGCATCTGAATTAAAATGACAAGGTATCACTGCTTATGATGTATTTAAACTGCGTCAAGTTATGCTGATTTAGCTATAGTTATTCAATTGTTCTTTTTTTATCCCTTATCTTTTTGCGTTTTTTTAATTTTAGCTCTCTTGAATATTCTCTTAATTCCTTTTTGTTAAATCCTTGTATTTTCTTTAATTCTCTTTTGAAAGTAATGTTTCCAATTCTGATATATATTCTGGATAATATAAATCCAGCGT
>NZ_CAWQJR010000049.1:0-7753 GCF_963894935.1 Xenorhabdus sp. PB61.4 | reverse complement strand
TTTAACGGGATTGGTTGCTTACTGCCTTAAAGAGAAAAAGCCATCACTGAAAATTTTCTACTCAGAAGAAGATATTTCAGCAATAGCTTAAGCGGAATTGGGGTTATATTACTCATTTCAGTACGGTAATAATAAATTATTACCGTACTGTTTTTACTAAAAGTTACAGCTCGTTTCTTAGAACTTATAAGAAACCGTCGCTTTATAAGCTCGGCCTTTCTCTTCCTGACCTTTATAGGTGTTCAGATAGTAAGACTGTTCGTTGTAACGCTTGTCGAAGATATTATCGATACCAAACAGGAGTTCTGCGTTTTTAAATACGCCTGAGGTTGGTGCCCAGGAAATATGCATATCACTAACGCCAAAGCCCGCTTTATGAATATTTACAACTTTGCCATTATCTGTCCCATTCGCATTTGTTGAGCGGACAAATCGGGAATTCCAGCCAAGTTCAATATCTGTTTTATCAAATAGGTAGCTTCCGCCAACAGTGAAAGAATCACCAATGGACGGTGTAAACTCTAATCTTGAGTCAAACAGCGCGCTACCTTGAACGATTTTGTTATTTGCTTTAGCGTAAGTCGCTCTTAAAGACCAGTTATCCAGTTTATATTTAGTCGCTAGTTCAAACCCTTCCAGTCTGGATTTAGGGATATTATTAAGCGAGCTTTTTGCTAACGTGGTAGCCAGATTTTTGAAATTGGTCTGGAATACTTTACCAGTGACAGTAAATGAGTCATTTTCAGCAAAAACAGACGGATAAATACCACCAACACCCGTTTCCAGATTGTAACCCGTTGTCGCTTTTAAGTTAGCATTGTGGTTACTCGGGCCCATGCCGATTTCTTTACCCAACGGACCTCTGAAGAGTTCAGTATAATTAGCAAACAACGTTGTTGATGCGCCCAGTTCGTATTTCAGACCCAACGCTTTTGAGAAATGAGCATAGGTTCTTTCAAAAGGCTCATTCTTTTTATTAATAGTATTGTATTTATAATGATCCCATCGGACGCCGGGAATGAAATGAAAATCAGCAAACTGAATATCATCCTCTAAATAAACAGAAGATGATTTTCCTGTTTCTACCACTTTGTTATATATATTTCTTGCTGCCTCTGTATACGCCATTCTGGTATCGAAATACTCATAGCCATAAGTGAAAGCATGGGCTAGCTGATAAGTATCAAAACTAGAAACGTTACGCGCTCTGATACCCTGAGTTTCGGTAATCGTGTCAAAGCCTTTGCCCGGACCACCGACTTCCTTCATATGATTGAAATTTTGTTCTGTGTGATAAGCAGAGATCTTCAGATCAATGAGGTCATTGCCAACCGGTACATATCGGTAAGCGATATTATAAGCATCACGCTCTGAAGCGTATTTCCCTTTCTTCCCTTTGTTTACATCCGGGCCGAAATTCAATCTGAAATTAGTATCTGCATCATTCTGATAATGTTCTTTTGAGATATTGATATACTGCTCATCAGTCAGATTGAACTTCGCTTTTAATAAATAGTTGATCAGCTTCCCATCGGTAGGAATAGATTCTTGCCCGGCTTTATCTCTGCCCGTTTTAGCATCACTCATATTGCGATGGTTAAAATAGCCCAATAAATCTACAGCACCAATTCTTCCATAAGCTGCCAAAGACTTCTGGAATTCAGAGCCATTACTGACATAGCTTAATTTTCCTTTTGCACCAAATAAGCGACCCGGTTCTAATAAATCGCCAGCATCAACAGTTTCAAATTTTAATGAACCAACTAATGCTCCGGTATCATAGGTAATACTGTTTGTACCCACATTGATATCAATTTGCTTCAGCATTTCAGGATCAATACCGTAGCTCCCTGCATGGTGAAAGTGATAGCCTTCCTGTCTTGCACCATCAATCGTCACATTGATAAATTGGTCATCCATGCCACGGATTTTAAAGCGCTGCCCTAAAGCGCTAGGGTGCCCGGCTTGTACGCCCGGCACATTCTTTAATACTTCACCGACACTTTGTGCCTGTTTAACTTTAATTTCGTTGCGACTGACTTTTCCACTGTCCTGTTCTGAACTGTTACCCGCAATAACAACGAGTGTATCGCCTGTTGAGGCTGATTTTCTGGTTGATTCTTCGGTATGTGCCACTGCGTTAGTCGAAATAGCGATTGTCAACATAGATGCTGACATCAAAGGAACACACAAACCACTTTTAGCCATGCTTGCGTAAATTTTGGTAGTTTTAGACATTTACTTTTTAGTTCAAATATTATTGATAAACATTATTATTTACATTCACAAAAGAAATGTAAATAACATTAAGTGATTATCGTTAGATTTTACTATCTGGGTTAGGTGGTGAGGTGCCATCCAATACAACAATACTAAGAAGAGGCTGATTCCACAAAAGCAGATTGACTAGAGGGGTATAAATTTAGAGTCAATTTATACCCATTTGATTTTTCAAATAATCAGGCTATTCAATGTTCGCCAGAATGCTTTCTGCATCCTGATAATCACCTTCCTGAGCACGGAAAGTGATTTTCCCTGAGCGATGTGCATTTATCTGTACTTCCATTTTCATGGCTTCCATGATGGCAATCACATCTCCTTCACTGACTTGCTCTCCCTCCTGTACTAGCCACGAATGCAGGATACCGGATATGGGTGCTTTTACCTGATGAGGATCTTCCGGTATTTGTTGGACTACCGGAGAAGAAGATTGTGGCTCACCAGCAGGCACTAAAGGCGTTAATCCTGTCAATAAATCCACTGACAATCCCATTTCATGCCGACGACCATCAATCTCAATAAATGTACGGATGATGCCTTTGCTTTCAGCCAGATCCTGACGGGGTAAAGCTGCCAGTTGATTGGCAAATTCTGTCTCAATCCAACGGGTATGGACGTTGAAAGTATCCTCTGATACAAAATCAGGATGTTCAATCACCGCCTGATGAAACGGTAAAACTGATGCTATGCCACTGATTTTAAATTCTTGTAATGCCCGACGCGCACGGACAAGAGCCTGTTCACGCGTTGCTCCTGTGACAATCAGTTTTGCCATCAATGAATCAAAGGTTGTCGGAATGACAGAGCCATCGGTTACGCCTGAATCTAAACGAATACCGGGACCAGAAGGTGGGATAAATTCGGTAAGAGCGCCAGATGCAGGCAAAAAGCCTTTTCCGGCATCTTCCGCATTGATACGAAATTCAAACGAATGCCCACGAGAAATAGGCGTTTCCTGAATGCTTAATGGGTGACCTTCTGCGATTCTCAGTTGCTCAATAACTAAATCAATTCCGGTTGTTTCTTCCGTCACAGGGTGCTCAACCTGTAAGCGGGTGTTCACCTCCAGAAAGGAGAGTGCTCCGTCAACACTCAGCAAAAATTCAACAGTCCCCGCTCCGACATAATTAGCCTCTGCACAAATCGCTTTTGCCGATTGATGAATGCGCTCTCGTTGTTGCTGTGTCAAAAAAGGTGCCGGGGCTTCTTCTATCAGTTTCTGATTCCGACGCTGCAAGGAGCAATCACGGGTTCCTAAAACAACCACATTTCCGTGTTTATCTGCAATTACCTGTGCCTCAATATGACGGGGCTTATCCAGAAACTGTTCAATAAAACATTCGCCTCGACCAAATGCAGCTATCGCCTCACGCACCGCAGAGTGATACAACTCCTCAACTTCATCATGCCGCCATGCCACTTTTAACCCACGGCCCCCGCCGCCAAATGCCGCTTTAATCGCTATCGGTAAACCATGCTTTTCAGCAAAAGCGATAACTTCCTGTGCATTTTTAACCGGCTCTGTCGTTCCCATGACTAACGGTGCTCCAACTTTCTGAGCAATTTGGCGGGCTTTAACTTTGTTCCCCAATTCATCAATCGTATCGGGATCAGGGCCAATCCAAATTAAACCGGCTTCAATAACAGCGCGGGCAAATTCAGCCCGTTCAGATAAAAAACCATAGCCGGGATGTACCATCGTAGCCTGCGCTTGCTTTGCAATATCCAATAAACGAGGAATATTAAGATAGGTTTCTGCCGGACTATTCCCTGCCAGTGAATAGGCTTCATCCGCCAGTTGCACATGCAACGCGTTGACATCTGTATCAGCATAAACAGCAATAGTCCGTATGCCATAATCACGACAGGCACGAATAATACGAACGGCAATCTCCCCACGATTCGCGATTAAGACTTTTTTGGTTGTTTTATTAATACTGTACGCAGTGGTATTCATTGCAGCTCTTCACTCCCCTGAATGTCATGAAACTGATTGATGGGATTAAATCTAATTTTGGCATTGATCGGGATCTGGCCAGCAAGATCAAGATGATAATCAGCCACCGAAGCAATAACGGGGTATCCACCTGTCACAGGATGATCCGCCAGAAAGAGAACGGGTTGCCCGCTGGAGGGAATTTGTATCGCACCAAAACTGGTTCCTTCGCTTGGCAACTCTTCATTCTTAATTCGAGTTAACGGGCAATCACCTTTTAATCTCAAACCAATCCGGTTCGATTGTGGCGTAACCTGCCAGATTTGATTTCGTAATAAATCGATGGATTCCTGAGTGAACCAGTCAGTTCTGGGACCGAAAAATATATCCAGTACAACAATCTCATCTTTATTGGGCATCACGAATTCTGGAGTTTCTAAAACAGGCACCGCTGAGCAATGCGAAGTCCCACCTATCGCTAAATTATCACCCGCCTTTAACGGAGCAGGACCAATATTAGACAAAGTGTCAAATGAACAACTGGATAGCACCTCCGGAACAATAAAACCCCCTCGGACTGCCAAGTAAGAACGCATTCCTTCATGTGGAACACCCAATATAATTTCATCACCATCATTTAAATCAATGGGTTGATAAGTGCTGATGTGAAGCCGCTTTCCTTGTGGGGTTTTGATTTGAATCGGACATAAAGCGCCTGTTACTGAAATGACCATTTGCCCACGGGCAATGGCCTGAAATCCTCCCTGCGTAATTTCCAGACAGGCTTGATCAGAAGGGTTACCCACTATGCGATTTGCACTGCGTAAAGCACTTTTATCCATTGCACCTGATGCAGATATTCCCAGCCCTGATTTACCCATACGCCCTAAATCCTGAAATAGCGTCTGTAATCCTGCGGACTTAATTTCTAGAATACTGGCGTTATCAACCGGAACAAGCGAATCAAGAACGGGAGTTGCAGGTAAACTGACTGTCACTGTGGAGTGTTCTTCATTACGGAATCGGATACGATAACCGGGCTGCAATAACGCAGGCTCAATCCGGGATAAATCCCATATTCGTTCGGATGTCGTACCAATAAGTTGCCATCCTCCGGGGCTTGCCTGCGGGTAAATACCACTAAATTCTCCCGCCAGAGCAACTGAACCTGCCGGAATTCGGGTTCTGGGCGTTTTGCGACGCGGAATATTCCAGGAGATGGTTTCAGATATCATGTAGGCAAATCCGGGCGCAAACCCGGTAAATGCAACGATATATTCATTATCCGTATGTTGTTGGATAACATCCTGTACCGAGATTCCGAGTATATCCGCAACTTCCTCTAAATCTTCTCCATTGTAACGCACCGGAATTTCAATCTGTTTTCCTTGTATATGCGAGGTTTTTTGCAGATCCCGCCGTTGAATTTCTGTCACCAGTTGCTGAGCTGAAATCGTCAGAGGGTGAAAGCGAATCATCACCGTTCTCGCTGCCGGGATTATCTCTTCAATTCCTGAGACTGGTTCAGCATTCAGAGAATCAAATAACGCCAGAGTTTCAGGCAAGTCGCTAAGCTCAACCATGATGGTATGAAAATTAACAGGTAAAAAACGCACAGTTATCTCCTGACAATATCGACCATTCTGATTAAGAATGAATAAATGAGCGGACAGTAATTCCTGCCTGCTGCAAAATGGCTTTTACCTGTTTAGCCATTTCCAGCGCACCGAAACTATCTCCATGCACACAAATAGAATCCGCCTGAATGGGGGTAAATTTGCCATCAATGGATTCCACTCCACCTTCTGTCACAAGCTGCAACATACGCTGTGCAACAAGAGCGGCATCATGCAATACAGAGCCGGCTTCACGGCGCGAAACCAGTTCTCCTTTTGCTGTATAAGCACGATCAGCAAAGGCTTCCGCAATGGTTCTCAGACCTTTTTCCTGCGCTAGCCTCAGAATATTTGAGCCAGCCAGCCCCACTAAGGCAAGGCCGGAATCTACGGCCAAAATTCCGTCAATGACAGCAAGTGCCTGACGTTCATCATTAGCTATCGTGTTATAGAGTGCCCCATGTGGCTTTACATAATTAACTGCCGTTCCTATAGAAGCAGCAAGCCCTTGCAGGGCACCGATCTGATAAATTACATCCGCGGTGAGTTCGTGACTGGCGAGATCCATATTACGTCGGCCAAAACCAACTAAATCTGGATAAGAGACATGAGCGCCAATAATAACCTGATTTTCCTTAGCTAATTTCAGAGTTTTCAGGATCCCAGCCGGATCTCCGGCGTGAAAGCCACAGGCAACATTGGCACTACTGACAATGCCCAAGATAGCTTCATCGTTACCCATCTTCCACTGACCAAAGCTCTCACCAAGATCGCTATTTAAATCGATTGTTTTCATCATAGTTGTTAAACCATAATTATAAAATTGTTGAACAATAGATAATTTCTGATGAGTAAATAATCAACTAAATTCGCTTATTATTGTGCAAAAATACAACAGCGATCACTCTATTCAAATTAACGGGAAAATTATCAGTTCAAAATAGCGCTAATTTTTATCTCAAAATTGCAGAAGATAAGCAGGGAAATAGCCTCGGCTTGCTGGTTATCCGGGAATATGTGAAGATTAAGTTTTGAACACAGAAGACACTTTTCTCAGCGATAGCCCAACGGATGACTATGAAAATAGAGAGCTCTCCCCAAATTTTGAGTAAAAAAATTGCAGAAGTAATAAGAAATAAGCTGGTGATCGGAGAATTATTACCCGGACAACGCTTATCTGAAGCAGCTCTCAGTGAACAACTCCAAATTTCCCGCAACACCTTACGGGAAGTGTTCCGTACTCTTACGCAAGAAGGTTTACTAAAACATCAGCCTAATCGGGGAGTGTTTGTAGCAATACCTGATATCGCATCCATTATTGATATTTATCGGGTTCGCAGGCTGATTGAATGTCAGGCTCTTGCACAAGCATATCCCATGCACCCTAGCGTAAATAAAATGCAAGAAGCCGTCATCAGTGCCGGTCAATACAGAAATAAGCAGGAGTGGGTTGGTGTAGGCACGGCCAATATGCGTTTTCACGCCGCGATTGTAGAATTGGCCGACAGTGAAAGATTAATGACTTTCTACCGGAATATTTCAGCCGAACTCCGTTTAGCGTTTGGGCTTTTAAATGACCCGGAACTGTTGTATGCGCCTTATGTCGATAAGAATAAACATATTCTGGAGCTATTAAATTCAGGCCAAACAGAATTAGCAGCACAAAAAATGGAAGATTATTTAAATCTATCAGAACGAACTGTATTAGCCGCTTATTCTCGTATAAATAACGATCAATAAATAAAAAACAAACGCAAAAAAGCCATCCGGTTAAGGATGGCTTCTCTGTCAAAGTGATGTCTGGCAGTTCCCTACTCTCACATGGGGAGACCCCACACTACCATCGGCGCTACGGCGTTTCACTGCTGAGTTCGGCATGGGGTCAGGTGGGACCACCGCGCTATTGCCGCCAGACAAATCC
>NZ_CAWQJR010000048.1:0-8001 GCF_963894935.1 Xenorhabdus sp. PB61.4 | reverse complement strand
ATGTGAATTAAAGTACATAAGTGTTAATTTTAATTAAATTAAAAATCGGAATGATGTCATCATAGAGAAGTTTCTTTTTTTAGAAAAAAGCATAAAGTAAATCTATTTATAGTAATATCTTGTTAAAATCATTGTTGGATGCCACTTTGTTTTCACGGGATTTTATTTTCATGGTTTTTATAGGGTTAACAACTAATATAAAAAGGTGGTTAACATCTTTATCTACTATTTATATGATTGCCAGGTTACTTTTATGAAAAAAAATATTGCTAGTGTTATCGTTGATATCCTTCAAAATTCCGGTGTGAAACATTGCTATGGTATTGTTGGCGATACTCTTAATTATGTAACAGATGCTATTCATGCCAGTGATATTGAATGGATCCATGTTCGTCACGAGGAGGTTGGTGGCTTTGCAGCAGGCGCTGAATCATTCATTTCTGGGCAGATTAGTGCATGTGCTGGTTCTTGTGGACCGGGAAGCTTACATTTCATCAACGGGTTGTATGAATCTCACCGGAACGGAGCGCCAGTAATACTAATCGCAAGCCAGTTAGCAACATACGTGAATGATAGCTCTTTTCCTCAGTATGTAGATTTTAAAAAAGTTTATAGTGAGTGCTCTGTGTTTTGTGAAGAAATTAGCAACCCAGAAAAAGCGATTGAAATTACAAAGAATGCAATTAGTGCTGCACTGAGTCAAAAAGGGGTGGCTGTTATTATATTACCTGTCAATATTAGTAAATCAGAGATTGAATATACATCAAAAATTACTGTTAATTATCATCCACCACAAGTGATTCCTGCCTTAGAAGATATTAAATCACTGGCTGTTTTATTAAATAAAGGTAATAAAATTGGCATTTATGCAGGGATAGGCAGTAAAGATGCAAGAGATGAACTGCTTCAGCTTGCTGAAAAACTACAAGCTCCAATTGCACATACTTCTCGCGTAAAAGATTTCATTGAATATGATAATCCCTATAATGTGGGAATGACAGGCATGCTTGGTATGGAGTCTGGTTTTACTATGCTAAAAAATTGCAATGTTTTACTCTTGTTGGGTACTGATTTTGCCTGGCCTCAATTTTTCCCCAAAAAGGCGACTATCATACAAGTTGATATTAATTTAGCTAACATAGGGAAACGCCATTCTGTTCATTTAGGGATTAATGGTGGTGTTAAAGAAACTTTGTTAGAGTTGCTTCCACTTCTTGAAAAGAAAACCGATGATGGTTTCTTGCACAAATCTGTCGAATTACATAAAAAGACATTAGAAAAAATAAATTGGCTGGATAAGGGTGCAAAATCAAAAATTATTCATCCTCAATATTTAGTCCAGTTGTTGGATAAACATGCTGATGCAGACGCTATTTTTACGGCAGATGGTGGTTCTCCGGTGGTGTGGTTATTGCGTTATATTAATACTAATGGTCAGAGAAGAACATTAGCCAGCTTAAAACATGGCACAATGGCGAACGCAATGCCTCAGGCGCTAGGGCTAAAGAAAGCGTTCCCTAAACGTCAGATTATCTCTATTTCTGGTGATGGTGGTTTAACGATGTTATTGGGGGATTTACTGACAATGACACAAGAAAAACTCGCTGTGAAGGTGGTGGTGATTAATAATAAATCACTCAACTTCGTGGAACTGGAGCAGAAAGTAGAAGGGCTTCTTAATAACTATACTAACTTAGATAACCCTGATTTTAGCAAGCTTGCGACATCATTAGGGATCTTTGGTGAATCGATTGAATCACCGGAGAAATTAGAAGAAGCCGTTATTCGTTTTCTAAATCATGATGGCCCAGCAGTGTTAGACGTACATACTTCGCCAAATGAATTGGTAATGCCACCAAATGTAGAATTAAATAGCGTAGTTGGAATGGGATTATATACTGCAAAAGCTATTTTACATGGACGTAGCGAAGAAGCGATTGGTTTGATTATCGATAATTTTATTCGTAAATAAGGTTATATGCTACTTATAGGATATCAAATAGACTTGATATCCTAATAAAAAAACAGTCCCTAAAATATAATTTTCAGAGGGAAGGGGATGTACAGCGCAGAAACATTTCTTCCAGGATTTCAATAATCAGCTCGGCATAATAACCATCGGGATCTAAATCAGGATCGAAAACTGAAACAGTCATGCCACAACATAATGGGTTATTAATTAATTGTGCGCCGATATTTTTCAACCAATTCAATTCAATGCCCGGACTCCCGGGTGAATCAACCGCTAGCATGATACTTTGGTCAAGAACATCAACATCTAAATGTACCCAAAAACGCCATGTCGGTTGAGCACCTAACATTTGCTCAATTTTGTTGAGGATCCCTTTTTCGCCTATTGAATTTGCTGTAAATACATCAATCTGTGAAATAGCCGTTTGGTTAATATCAGGCCAAGCAAAATCAGCATCTCGGTTCTCGCGTTCGCCTAACTGGAGTACCTGCTGCTCTGGCACTACTAATGGGCTTTCTATATCTGGCCAGTCTGTTAATAGAGCCTCACCGCGACCTGTTGCCAAAGCCAAATCCATCCCTGCTACTGCACCTAACATTTGATTTGTATCGTAGTTGTCTGGATGGCGATAATCACTGTGTCCATCAATGTGGATGAGTGAAATAGGCCCTGTACGACGAGAACCAGCTAATGCGCCTAATAGGATTGAGCAGTCACCACCAATAACTAGTGGAAAATTGCCACTCTCTTGTACCTTAGCCACTTCCTCCGCCAACTGTAAATTAAAGGCACGAATACCATAACCATTGCGTATACGTGTCCCAATTTGAGCTTCAAGTGAATATATTGGAGACATTAATTTACTGATAGTATTAGCTCGCAGCTTTTGCGCTAATCCATGTTCCATCAGTACTTGCGGAGCCCGCCATGTCCCGGGTATGTGTCCTTCCCATAGGGGGCTTAACCCAAGGTTGGTTGGTGCAAGAATGATATGAATCATGAAAGCTCCATTGATAAATAAATCATAAGCGAATGAATTAATATGGAATCATAGATAGAACACTCAGAAGAGTAAATACATTAGCTCAACAAACTATTGCCAAGCAATTTCAGCATTATGTATGCAAATAAAAATGCAAGGTAGAGCAATAAAACAGCTATATAGCTTGTTTCTACCTAGCGTTTACCGCCATTAGACATCTGACTAAGCATATCTAAACTAATGTAATGGCTACCCCAGCTATCTGCCAGCTGAATTGTTCAAGTAACTGCCTATTCTGTACCAAGATAAAGACTATGGAATAAATCATGACTGACGATAACAAACAACAAATACTCTACACATCTTCTGCGACGGACATAATCAGTGAAATACAAGATGTCGATAAATATATCTCTGTGTACAAAGCCCAGCTTGAACAAGGGGATATCCAAAAAGCATATCATTACCTATTGCGGTACATGATGCACCTAAAGGCGTATTTAACAAATAATCTTGCTGATAAATTTTCTTTCGGAAATATCTCGCCCGGGTATATGGACTTTACGTACTTTCCGTTCTTTGACGACTATCTTCGGGAACGAAAACTACGCTTTGGCATTGTTCTGAATCATAAAGCTTTACGCTTCGAATTATGGTTGATGGGGAAAAACGCAACTACCCAGAAAACATACTGGAATACTCTGAAGAATAGTTCGTGGAATGCAGAACGCACCGAAATGCCTCAATACAGTGTATTAGAGGCGGTACTTGTTGAGTCACCGGATTTCACAAATGTGGCTCTACTTACCGTACGGATAAAAGAAGAAGCGTTACGTATCTCAGAGGCTGTGCTCGACAACCTCAGAGTTTTTGAGGTGGATGACAAACCATGTTAATTGCCTATCCGCATCTCAATTTTTATATTTGCGTTATTGGAGTGATGCTGCTGATTAAGAAAATAATAAAAAATATTTAATTTTCAGCTAGTTAACAAAGATCACTAAACTTTTGCGCCGTTGAGAAAGGCTTTTTCTGTCAGGGCTATTAAACCAGCCCGTCCCACGCGCCCCCTGCGTTCAGCATAAACCAGTCCACGAATGATAGAGGTGAAAATCTCGGTATACTCAGCTGAGCTGATGTCGAGACGGTATATCCCTTCTTTTTGCCCACGCAAGAAAAAACTGTCGAGATTGTTGCTCCATTCATCCTCTACCACCTGTTCGATCTGAAGATTTTCCCAATAAAATATCATGAATGATAATATTTCACGGTGTTCATAGTAGTTTTCAATCAATTTTCTCAAAGCTATATCTACGGGTAGTTCTTGCAGTTGTGCACCATAGATGGCTTTGTTCATAACTTTCACGCTGTGGGTTGTCAGATTTTGGATAAGCAATTCACGGGTTTTACAAAAGCGATACAGAGTCGCCTTACTAATACCCATCGCTTCGGCCAGTTCCTTGAGTGTCGCCCTAGGATGATCAACAAGCGCTATTGCTAGCGACACCATAAATTTTTCATCTTTTGTAATCATATTTGCCATGTTAGGGACGCCTTTAGTGCTTACTTAGTCCATTTATCAAATGAACATATTGTAATCATATTGTTTTGAATTAAAAAGATTCATATATAAATCATTTAAATCAAAATTGACTCCAATGCACTCTTAAATACTCTACTTTCGTCTATTTCATTAATGAGAATGCAAATAATTTCTTGCAGATCAAAGCTTGCTTCTTTGATGTTCCGACCAAAATAATGGTACTGTATTAACATAAACTCAAATGAATCAATATTGATTCATTTGAGTTTATGTTGCATTATTGAAGTGGCATAGATCGCGCATCACCTTGTTTGATATGAGAACAACAGGCCACTGGTACAAATAAGAAACGTTAAGAGAATCAATTATATGATTAATCTAAAAAACATCATGCTACAGCACGGCAGCAAAGTTCTTCTGAATAAAGCAAACCTGAAAATAAATCAGGGTGAGAAGGTTGGTTTGGTCGGCAGAAACGGTGTGGGTAAATCTACTTTATTTGCTTTGATCTCTGGCAGAATTAATGAAGAAAACGGAGATGTTGATCTACCAAAATATTGTCGAATAACTCAAGTTGATCAAAACATGCCTGAATCTACTGAAAGTGCTACCGATTTTGTTATTGCCGGTGACACAGAGCTGATGGCGGCCCGAGTTCGCCTCATACAAGCGACAGAACAGGACGACGGCATGGCTATGGCTCAGGCATATTGTGATTTATCCGATGCGGGTGACTACGATGCTGCGCCACGAGCACAGTCGATCCTGATGGGGCTTGGCTTCAGACCAGAAGAAATGAGTACGCCGGTAAATCAGTTTTCAGGGGGATGGCGTATGCGTCTGCAACTAGCGCGCACCCTGATGTGTCCTTCTGATCTGATGCTTCTGGATGAACCGACAAATCATTTAGATCTTGATGCCTTATCATGGCTTGAATCATGGTTAAGTATTCACACAGGCACAATCATAGTTATCAGTCATGATCGTGAGTTTCTGGACAACATAACGAATGTTACCGTTCACCTGGAGCACAATCAGCTGATCCGATATAACGGAAATTATAGTTTATTCGAAACGCTAAGAGCACAGCAGCTAGAATTACAGCATGCTGCCTACACCAAACAACAGGAGCAGGTCAGCCACCTGCAGAAATATATAAACCGGTTTCGTTATAAAGCCACTAAAGCCAGGCAGGCCCAAAGCAGAATCAAAGCACTCGAACGAATGGAAAAAGTGTCTGCTGTAATCGCGGACAGTGAATTTACTTTGCTGTTCAGTGAACCAGCTAGTCTTCCTAACCCGATGCTGGTGTTACGTGATCTTGACTTTGGCTATAGTCCACACGCTGGAGCTGGTGATCAGAAGTCTGTGCTAATCCTGAGTGGAATAAACCGTACTATCCTTGCAGGACAAAGGGTTGGTATTTTGGGGGCGAACGGACAGGGTAAATCGACTTTTATAAAAACGATAGCAGGGACAATACCGCCATTATCCGGTTCTGTAACTGAAGGGAGAGGGCTGAGCATTGGATATTTCGCGCAACATGAACTTGATGTCTTACAGCCTGAAGATTCTCCTTTACAGCATATGATTCGGCTTTCTATGACTCATATTTCTTCAAGCCGAGAGCAGGAGTTACGAAACTATTTGGGCACATTTAATTTCAGCGGAAACGTGATTACACGGCCCGTGGGTACAATGAGTGGCGGAGAAAAAGCGCGTCTTGTTCTTGCAATGATCGTCTGGAAAAAACCAAACCTCCTGCTCCTTGACGAACCGACAAACCATCTTGACTTAATAACTCGAGAGGCTCTGTCGCTAGCTCTTAATCAGTATGACGGAACAGTGCTACTTGTGAGTCATGACAGAGCACTGTTACGCTCAGTATGTAATGAATTCTGGTTAGTCGGTAATGGGGATGTAAGGGACTTTGAGGGTGATCTTGAAGATTATAAGCGCTATTTACTGAATGAATCATGACATTGGATGTTTCTAATTCTCTGCTACAAAGCTTTAGTCGCTGATATGTTTTGAGGGTGAATTGTTTTGTCTGAATCCCTCGTATTTTCAGAGAAGAGTAGGGAGGGAACCCTGATCCATATAATGTGTAATGTGCACCAATTCATCAATAAAAAATACGTAGTAGGATTACTTTATGATGTTTGGATTATGAATATGATTTTAATTTAACATAATATAGATTATGCGAACCCATGAAGCTTTTAAAAAAGTACTGAGGTTGACCCTGAGTACCCGATCTTTCTTTCCCTAAAAACGCTCTCAATTGGCGTTGTATACAAATCACTAATAACATTATCTATAGATAGTAAACATATCACATGTTTCCTGTCAACATGTCGTAGGCAACTTGCACACAAATTTTATAGAATTAAAGATTATGGTGAACGGAGGCTGCTAATGAGTCATGCATCTACATTGAAAACTACCATCAGGTTGAAGAAGTCGGAATCTATCGATTTACAGGAAAAGGCATTCCTCTTAACAAAGAAAAATATCATGAGCGGACGGCAAAAAATTTACAGCGAGGCTGATTTGGTGCATTACGCAATTGAACAAATGCTGTCCATGATCACACTTGATGAACATGGTCACCTAATTTTGGAAAAAGACAGTTAGAATTTGGCCGGGTTCACCTGAAAGCCCGAAGATAACCTTAGACTACCCCCGTAGTACAGTACGGGGGTTTTCTCTACTCTCACCATCCGAGATAAAAACCATAACTACTATAACTGTAAATAAGGATAAGAAATGAAAAAAGAGATTATAGAAAAATGGCTTCAAGAAGAAAGTAACGATAACCCTGTAGCAAGAGCCGAAATAGCAAGGTTTTTAGTAAAAACAGTATATAACTTTGTTAAATTTGACAGGCCAGAAGGTGGAGGTTTCGATGGTCGTGATGGAATAGAAAGACAGAGCTTGGCAAAAATTGTTGATGCCGCTGAATATCATTATTCAGCAATGATAAAAGAAAAACATAAAGACAAATTGACAAATAAATAATCTGTTAAACGATGGTTCACTTTTAAAAACCACTACAGAATTCTATTTTGTAGCGGTTTTTTAGCATGTGAGCTAAACCGATTGTAAACCATTATTCTGTCTTTTTCAGGTATGGCAAGTACGCATATTAGACAACAATATTTGTTGTTTATTAGTATACTAATAATACATAGGAAATACTTTGAACCACATAAATAAAAACATATGCCCTGAAAATTTTGATAATTTTTATTCAGCCAAAGATGCAAAACATGAAGCTGATAAAGCTCAAAAACAAATGCAACAAGCAAAATTAGCTGCGTTATCATTTCAATATATCCATGAAATATATTCGCTTATACATCAAGCGGCAAAACATGGTAAATATATATTAGATTAACGCGATGCTCGACTTTTATGATGAGTTGAAATGACATAGCCGCTCCTTTATAACTTTAAGTCGTCAAAAATAGAGAAATAAAGGAACAAAAGGCTATGTCACAG
>NZ_CAWQJR010000047.1:0-8644 GCF_963894935.1 Xenorhabdus sp. PB61.4 | reverse complement strand
TCAACTAACTTGTCCATGGCCTGTTCCTCCCCGGAGTCGTTTTAGGCTTTCACCAAAACTTTGCTCCTGGAACAGGCCTCTCGTCAATTTCTTATCCAGAATTCAGGTTATTTTAAGTATCGAAACAATTATCAATAGATTAAAAAAAGGAAAATAGAAAATTCAGACTCAACTTAAGATGCAGCACCCCGCCCCTTAAGTTTTAAAAAGAGCATCTGATTACTTTCCTTTGGACATCATCTTCTGCATCACCAGCTGCCCGAACATGCCGGCAGACTGCCTGACCTGCCCCACGCCCTGACTCATCATGCCAGCTACATCGCCCATCCGCACCCCGGCCCACGCTAATGCCCCCAGCCAAACCATCGGCAGGACAATAAACAGCGTCCCCATCACCAGCCCCATGATTAAATCATCCGAGGTGTTCTGAATGCCGGCCAAATTAAACAGGCTGTGGGTGTCTGAGCCGTACAGGGCTTCCAGTAAATGGCTGTCCAGCCAGCGCGCCAGTTCCCACCAGAAGGTCAAAAAATTCAGCGCGAAAATCACAAATGTCAGCGTAAAGATGGTCTTAAATTCATAGGCCGCAAACAGCACAATCAGGGGTATGAGGATATACAATGCCATCAGAATCACCGCCTGCATCATCGGCAACGCCTGGCGTACCGCATCGAACATCGGCATACTGAGTAATCCCCCCAATAAAGCCCCTGCGGAAGTGCCGACTCGATTAGCGCCATCCAATAAGGTGGGATCGGCATTGCCGCCATAGCCAGCATAGACATACCCTTCCTGTGAAACCGTCAGGTTCACCGGGCTGACCAGACGGCGGATCACCGCTTCCTGATAAGCCTGCGTGTTTTTACCCAGTATTTTCAGTGTCGCTGACAGGCGCAACCACAACCCCGGATCGGCCTGCGCCAGTACCCGGTCTTTCAGACCGGTCTGGGCAGTTGACCACCAGGCCTGACACGTCGGGTACCCGCCCTGCCCGGTATAAGGCCGCCCGTTATCCCGACTCTCCTGCCACGGAAAATCCACCCGGGGGAAGCGGGCTTGCAGCGTCCGGTAATCCCCGGCTAAAAACGTCCGACTGCCCAGCCAGCCGATATCATTCAGGATAATCGGGTCAGTGATGTGCTCCTGATCGCGTTGTTTCCACTGATACAGGGCTAAGGCATAGCAATCGTGGGTAAAATCCTGCAATTCTGCGGCCAGAGCCGGATTACTGATGCGGGTGTGCTGCACGTCAAAGCGCAGTTGCCGCAGATCCGGCCGACAGGGAATGGACGCCACCGCCGCCTGTGTCAGTCCTTTGGATAACCGGTGCACCACCGCCCACCAGAGCGGCACAGCGGCTGTCTGGTTGTTCAGGCTGGACATCACCGGCGCATAGCCACTGCTATCCGGCGCTGTCGGTGTCCAGGTGCCACAGCTTTTGGCACGGGAAGTATCGTACTGAAGGGTGGTCAGGCTGACATTGACCAGCGGCACACAACACACCACCATCACGAAGAACGCGCCGTACAGGGTGTTTTCAATCCGGGCCAGCGACTGTAACCCGGCCTGACCGTCTTCTTCGCCACACTCTCGTACTTTCAGCCAGACAGCAATCACTTTTACCACTAACGGCAGCGTAAACAGTCCGGTGGCAATCAGGATGTGCCACAGGCCATTGTTGATGACCCAGCCAAGTAGTGTCAGAAAATATTCCAGATAGCTGTTGGCTGTCATCGTATCTCCTCAATAGTGCCTGACAGGGCGTACTCACCCAGCAGGATAAACAGCAGGCTGGCCACCATCATCCGTATCAACATTGCGCGGTATTCCGGCAGATGTTTCACCCGTTGCCAGGTTTTCTGACCGCCCCAGCTCAGTGCCATATAAAGGCTTAACCGCCAGACGAACCAGACTCCCCCGGTTTCGGTCACCCAGTGGTGAATGCGATTAAGTTTTTCTGCCTGATGCAGCCCGATCCAGCCTGTCGCCAAAGTGATACCCATCACCAACACGATGAGCAGTGATAACACGGCACCTTTTCTGAATACTGAATGCTTCTCTGCCATCATCCGCCTTACCTGCGCTCACGATTGGGTGCTTCCAGCTGATAAAAACGCGCATCGGTGCTGTCCGGCACCTGTTTTTGCGGATGCATGTTGATGCGCTGGGTGTCCCGCTCAATAATGGTCAGGATGGCATTACGGGACAGGGCCTGTTTCAGCTGCATTTCATTCTTCAGCGCATTGATTTCCCGGTCCAGCGCGGCAATCCGGCGTTCCCCTTCGGCCAGCGCTTCGGACTGTGCCGCCGCATTGGGTTCGGACATGCCGGTGATAAGCATCCGCCGCATCAGTAACGCCGTTTCCACGGTTTCCGCCATCGCCAGCTCTCCCGCTAAACGTCCCGTCAGGGCAGCTTTGTCCGGGTCGCGCTGCAATGCCTGAATGACACCTTGGGTTACCGTCAGACTCCCGGTTTTCAGTTTCGCCAGATTGACCATCGTCGGTTTTTCCGCGCCGCTGACCAGTTTCACCAGCTGTTCCGTATTGGTTTTAGTATGCTCCTCCAGCATCGGGGCAAAGCCCGTGCCCGCAACGGTAGTGCCCGGCTGGTGTTTCTCGCCGCCACTGGTGCAGTCTGTCGCCTGAGCACAAGTACGGATGACCCGGTCGCCCAGCACACTGACCACCGCGTCGGCCGCTTCACGGGCATTGCTGAATTTACGACAGGCACTGCCTTCACACTTCAGGCTGCTGACCGATGACTGGCTCAGCACCGGCAACTGATTCATCATATTAAAGCCGGCACTGGCTAAATCCCGGGTCGGGCGAATGGCATTCTGTCCCTTACCGCCCTGCCGCTGGCCGCCAATCCACGGATGTCCGCCGGCACCGGTGGCTTTGCTGCCGGCGTTATTGACACGCACCGCATCACCATCCCCGCCGTTAACCAGACTTTTGTACTCCTGCAAAGCAGCCGACTGTGTCCATTTATTATTCTGCGCAAAATCCATCATTTTATTGGCCATCGCCTGACAGTTGAACTGGGCTTTGTCGAACGCCACATTCGCCTGCAACACGCCATTAGTCAGCATGTCATACAATCCCGGATTGGCCCGCTGGATAATCATCGCAGGCAGGCTGGCCACCGCACCGGTGGCGCCCTGAATGACATCACTCATCAGGTTCTTGAACCCGGCTGTAATCCCGTTCAACTGATTACTGACCGTGGCTTTCAGGTCAAAATTGCCGCACATCAAATCCGAACGCCAGCCCAGCTCTAATCCACCGAGGGTGGTGGAACCACTGCGACTGGCCGGTTCAGATATCACCGAACCACCCCCTAAGGTATAGAACAGCGTATCAGACACTGCACCACTGGCGTCTGCCCCATAACCCAGTGCGCTCCGGTTCACCTGCGGTAAGGTCAGAGACAGCCCCGTGGCATTAGCCTGTGCCGAAGCGATGACCAGTCCACCGACCATCAGCCATAACGCATTTATTTTTCTCATGATTCATCCCTTGTTCAGATATCCGTACTGCTGAGAAAACGCTGTCCGCGCCGCTGGCAACAACTGTAGGGCTGCCACAGAGCATAAGCCTGATTGCCATTGCTGGCCGCCGTATGTTCCCCATCAGGAAACACGGCGCAGGACTGACTTAACTGCGGTGATAACCGCTGCCACTGGTGATTTTTAGCGCCGGTATTTTCGGTGACTTGCTCTGGAGGCCAATAACCCGCAGTACGGGTGCCTTTCAGGGTCTGATAAACATGGGGTTGCCCGACACGGGTAATGATATCTGCGACCCGTTGCGCCACCACAGCCGCCGCTTTGTCATCATCAGTCTGATTAACAAACCCTGAGCGCGGATAAATATTGCCCCACATATTGGCGTCCATCTGGCGGCCCAGCTCCCGCTGACCGGGTATCAGGGCTTCCGGATAGAACGATTCCGGCAGACCCGAGCGCCATGCCACGCTATCCAGCATGCTGAGAAAATAAGGCATCAGCGGGGTGGCGGCACTGCGACACGAATAGCCGGGAATTTGCCCGCCTATCAGATTAGTTGCCGGATGCCCGATGGCATCGGCATATTTGAAACGCAGACTGGTACGCCGTTGCCCGGCAATCTGAACATTGTGATCCCCCCACCGGCATTCAGATGGGATAACGCCCCGGTCACGGTATTTTCCACGCCACCGGAGAGTTGACTGACCTGCGCCATTTCAGTCCACGGATTACCCCCAGAGACGTGATAGGTAGACACCACCACTTCGGGGAGATAATGGGTCACCTTCACCGAGGTTTTCACGGTACAACCGTGCAGGCCACAGAGCAGCCAGTAACAGAGGCCACTAACCCGCCACTGAATGCAGGAGGGCGAAAGACTGCCGGCAACAATCTGAGCCGTATTGATGGAAGCCTGCGTCACCGGGGAAAATGCTGCTATCAGGGTGATGAGTGCAGGAAACGTCACACGTTGAAGACTCATGGCTGATGTTGCTCCCTGAGTGCGCGGGCTTTTGCCACATCCGCGGTGCCATACACCACCTCCCTATCATCAAAGACCACGGCCGGATACTTCTGCACACCGGATTGCCAGGCCTGTACTACAGCACGGTAAGCCTTAATGAGTTGTTGTTCCTGCTGATGCCAGTGGGACGATTGCAATATTGCCTGCGCTTGCTTTGTGGCTTGCTGGGGATCGACAGAGAGTTGATCGAATACTTGTCTTTGCTGTTGTTCAGCCGCATCCAGCCAGACGATATGACTGTCCGGTGTCAGATTCACCGGCGGATGCTGACGGTCAGTATACACCACCGTGCCCGCACTCCCTGCCCCACTCCATCCCAGCAAAAACACTACATACAGCTTTTTCATCCTCTCCGCCTCGGTTGCAAACCCTCAGACCAGCGTGAAGCAAGCCACGGTAAAAGTCAGCCCGTAACTGATTTTCCGAAAATGAAAATTAACGCCCCGATTCGCTGAGGCATTTCCGACAAGCCAAAGTAATAACAGCCCGGCTTAACCGGATGACAAAATTTGTTATGAACTTAATGAAAAATATGCCGATAAAACAGTCAGCCCATCCTCATAATGAGGAAAAAAGGCAGGCATACCGAATGGGCTTTGCCTGTCCCGTTTCTGTCCGGATATCGGGAGGCATAAGTCAGCGAAAACCGGAAGGAGAACAACAAAAAGCCCATGACAATAAGGAAAATGACACCATGTCAATGAAAAAACACCTGACAAAGTTGCAGCAGGGACAATCCCTGTTGGAAAAAGGTAAACAGGCGGCAGGCCTGCTGGGGGGTAGCGGTGCCGCCGGCCTGATGAAGAAAGGGGGTCTGACGACATCCGGCGGTTTTGCCGGTCCGCCCGGCGGTGGTCAGGGTCTGGCACAGCAGGCGGCAGTCGGACACAATGCCGCCACCAAAGCCCTGCAAAAAGCCAGCCAGTTGCTCAGTGGTGGCGACTCTCCCAGTGGCCTGCAATTTACCCTGACGGCCGGCGGTCTGGCACCAGAGACCTTTGTCGTCACGGATTTTACCCTGAACGAGCATTTTTCCCAGCCGTTCCAGCTGGAAGTCGGGCTCGCGAGTGCTGATCCGGCCATCGACTTTCCGGCCGTACTTGACCGCTCTGCTACCCTGACTATCACACAGGATGGGATTGAAAGCCGGAGTATCACCGGGATCGTTGCCAGCTTTGAGCAGGGTAATACCGGATTGCACCAGACTACCTACCAGATGAGTATTCGCCCGGACCTGTGGCGCACCACGCTGCGTCAGAATTCGCGTATTTTCCAGCAACTGAACATTGCGGCCATTATCACCACCATTCTGAAAGAGCACGGTATCCGTGATGTCGTTTTCAGCCTGCGCCATACCCACCCGGAGCGGGAATTTTGTGTGCAATATCAGGAATCATAAATAAATATAATAAATTGAATATAAAGGATATATTATCTATATTTGATTTTATGCCCCTTTTAATGCCCCAAGATTTTTTTGTTTGCTTTTTTTCATATCTGACTGATTTTTATTATTTATATCATTAATTGTGTGCTTTTCAATCATTTTAAAGAAAAAAAGCCTTGAAGGTTAAAAATGGTCAAATTAGGCTGCCATTTTAATCTCAGGGCTTGATATAAAAAATATTCATTTTTACGAAGTCGATCACAAATTAAGGCGAGTTATTCCTGTGGCTGAGAGCGGGCTTTCCTTTCTAATAATTCTCCAGTATGAGAATCGAAATAACGGCTGGGCCAGATCTCTGAGGGATGGATGCCAAGGTAATTTGCGATAATCCATTCACCTTTCGGCCACGGTCTGCTGAATGCGTTTGCCAGTGTTGATGAACCGAGTCCTGCTTCGCGGGAAACCGCCGCTAAGGTAGTACCGCGTTTACGTAATGCAGCGATAATATCAGCTTGGTGCCAGTCATTTTGAATATTGTTGCTATTCATTCCTGTTACCCCTTTCCATTAATTAATATTGATGGTGGTGATTCAAGGCAGGGTTAGCAGACCGGGCTAAGATTCCGGCGAGACGAGAGTCTCCCCCACCCGAACCACCATTGAAAGGGTGATAACAGGCGCACTGGTAGAAAAGATCCTACCAGTGTTCTTAGCTCAAGGCTGCTAAACCTTGACCATTAGATTTGGCTAATGGCGGGAATACTTTAACTGATTGTTTTATCTAACTCAATAACCGAACGGCTAAGTTGAACGACTATAAACCCGTTCAACGTAACGCCCGCGACCATCACCGTGCCCCAAATCCATTGATACCAGTGCCCGTGCTTCCTGACGGCTAAAACCCTTCTGTTGGTAAAAATTAAGTGCCTCCTGTGCCCACGCATAGCGCAGACTATGAGGAGAATAGCGGCCTGTTAAACCAATCTTTGTGGTATGTGTCCGCCAGTAATTCATGGCCTGTCTGAGATCCGGTTTATCAATCAACCTGCCGCCGCGTTGCTCTGCAATAGCCATCGCCTGTTCTACCGCCTCTTTTACTGCTGCAATACCCAGTACGCGGGTTTGTCTTGGCCGGCCGCCTTTTGTACCGAAGACAATATGCAGTTTCGGCTCTGGCTGTTCTAATTGTTTTAGCCAGCTTTTTAACGAAGCACTGCATTGCACCGCTTCCTGAGAACGTAATCCCAATAAGCGGGCAAGTTTCAAGGTGACGGCAAATCCAACATCGCGTTCAAGTGCTTTTTGATAAACGGCCTGAAACGTAGTATCAGGGATCGCCTGTTTCGTTCCGGCGCGGCTGGTGCCGCTTAATCCCAATGCCTGATTACTTAAACGTGGTGAAGTTTCCAGTTTTTCCCGGCCTGCCATGCGGAAGATATTACGCAACGCGGACATTTCATTTTGTACTGTTCGTTTGGCAATCCCCTGAGATAAACGGGTATCAACGTACTGCTCTACATGTTTGGCTTTCAAATTATTAAGGCTTTTCACCTGAATATTCAGGCTCAATAACAACGCACCCAAACGCCCGGCGATCCGAATGCGATCATGACAGGTTTTATGACTACCGCCGCCTTGTCGGGCAAAAAACTTTAATTCTTTAATCAATCGACTCATTGGCTTCCCCTTGCGGATGTTTGACAACATGCGATCTCTGGCGCGCGACCATTCTGGCAAAACAGAAAATAACTGCCTTGCCCTTGATCGATATCTGTGCGCCAGAGTGAACGCAGGTTGAGGTATTGCGGGGTATCGGTTGAGTACACGGTACTGCCGCCTGCGTGTGCAGGTCATCCCCACCGGCAAAAAGCCAGCCTCGATATCGTCAAGTTCTCTTTTTTCAATCTAAAAATGCAGTGTCAGATTCACTGAGTGGTGAAACAGGCCTGAGCCTGTCAAGGTTGTGATGTTATTTGGCTGCGGCGTCACTTTCAGCGGTAAACCTGCAAAAAGTGACGCCTTAAACCCGCAAACGGTCAGCAAAAGTCGTGCGAGAGTTGAAATGCCAGCAGGCATAGCAAAACGCCGCAAGGTTCGGTGTCAAACGGGAGCAATGAGTTAATTGTTCAGGTGTAAAAAGTTGTCTACTGAATATTTCAAATAAGAGCAGTTAATACGTTGAATCAAAAGTAAAAACTATCCTGTATGTAGGGTGTGAAATGAGTTCAGGACGTCACTCGATCTCACTATGCAAAAGTTAAGTGAAGATGAGGTCTGATGTTGATATGAAAGAAGTGCATGGCTCAATGCACTTGGGAGACAATATACAAACACCTTTTTGAGGTTTTTTTCAGTTTAAGAGACTTTCACCGCCAGACGAGGGGTTAGGTGTCTGACGATATCTGCTTCCAAAAGTGCGCAGATGTACCGCATGATATGCACTCCCTTGCAGGCTACGGGAGTTTTATTTCGCCACCCGAAGGCGATCCTGACAGGCGATGGATCGGTTTTGTAAGAAAAGATATTAACGGTTTTGCGGAGCAGGGTCAAAGACGTATTTAGCCTGTTTTCAAAAATGTCGTTCTATCAGACAAAAGTCAAAATTTATTAATTTAACGCGATGCTCGACTTTTATGATGAGTTGAAATGACATAGCCGCTCCTTTATAACTTTAAGTCGTCAAAAATAGAGAAATAAAGGAACAAAAGGCTATGTCACAGCAA
>NZ_CAWQJR010000046.1:0-61838 GCF_963894935.1 Xenorhabdus sp. PB61.4 | reverse complement strand
GTGTGGCTGCCATATCTGTAATCCATATTGCACCTCTCGTGCAACACAGTATCGCAGCTAAAGCTGACCGACTAAAGTCGGTGGTTTTAACCTTTTATATGGAAAAATAAATTTCATATCAAGAAATAGGTATTTTCACTTTTAATATCCATTTTGTGACGATCGATAACTGGATAGATTGTACTAAGAAAATTGAGCCAGAAAATATTTGGTAGGAAAATTTTTTATCCAGCGTTACAACTCGTAAATCATTACGGCAATACAGGCCATCTCGCCGGCTGTCATATCACTTCATCTGCCTACAGCGGATATTGCTGATGATACCCCGTCTTCCTCAGGAGCATAGGTTGTTCGTATTCCTTTAACCACTTAGGGAGTGGGTGAAAAATATTGATTTTAATTTCAATGGTTAACTAATTATTAAGAATTATTCATTTATTATTCGATGGAGATAAGGTTATTAGGCTTATCCATTTCTTGATAATCACGTTATGGGTGGATAGTAAAATGAAAAAATATCTTCTTCTTTCCCTGGTCGCGGGGACGACTCTTTTTACTTCAGTACAGACCTATGCTTGGTTTTGTAGATCTGAGATGATCGACCCAGCAGCATATGAGCGCTGTGTAGCTCAATGCGACGCATTGAATCCTGGAGAAGCGGGACATTTGCATTGTTTATAATAAAATCAAGGACGGTACTCAATTGATCTGTTTAGAATTTGCCGTCTCTCCGGCTGTCACATCACTTTGCCTGCCTACAGCGGATGTTGCTGACAATGATCTGTTGTTCTCAGGGGCATGGGTTATTTTTGATTCTGTCAGTACGCTCGATGAAAAGGAGACATATCATAGCTAATACCGACAGACAGCGATAACCCGGCGCAAAAACGTCTCGATACACTTGAAGAGATGTGCCCAAAATAGAATAGTTAAACAAGGGATTAAGTCGTTTTCCCAGCCCCTTGTGTCCAAGCAACACACTGAAAGGCAATAGGTTTATGACTCTTGCCCAGCACATAAATTAACCATAGATATATCTCTACAGTCGCAAGTAAAAATCCACCTTCATAGAAGGTGGCTTTGATTTCGCCCCAAAGGGGCGTACTAAAATCCCTAAAAACAAGTCCCTGCCACTTCTATTACTTTAAAATCTAAAAACCAATAAGGCAGAGCCAAAACCTGTTGCTGACCACCTCCTCAGGAGGTGGTTTTCAGTTATGAATAAAAATGCCACCAGTTCGTATGCGTAGGGTACGCGGTGAGAACGAAGTGGCAGCATGAGTTATCTGTATTCCTTTAACCACTCAAGGAATGGGTAAAGAAATATTGATCTCAGCTTCGAACGTTAACGAATTGTTAAATACAGTTCGCGTATTATTCAGTAGAGATAAGATAATTAGGCTTATCCATTTTTTGTTAATAACGTTATAAACGGAGAGTCAAATGAAAAAATATTTGCTTCTTTGCTTGGTGGCAGGCGTAACACTTTCCGCCTCAATGCAAACTTATGCTGCCTGTGCTTATATTCATGACGCAAAAGGAAGGAAAATTTGCGAGGAGTCATGCAAGATATTTGCAGATCCATTTAGAGGAATATGTGTCGGACATCATCAATAACACTAAGAGGACGGTTTATTCCCACCGTCCTCTCACCCACACTGTGTCCTAACATACTCCTGCGAACATTTTAATTTTTCTATGGCCTTATTTAGCTTATCAAGCTGACCTTCAAAACTAAGGATTGAAATTACATGTTCAGGAGGAGCCTCACTCAATATATCCAGCGCCCTGTTTCTAGCTGAGTACAGATAAGCCAATTCTGATTCAATACTCATTTCTCTCTCCCACACTGCGTCCTAACATAATCCTGCAAATATCTTAGTTTTGCCCGGTCGTTGATGATGCCTTCTCGGATATCGAGAACAGCTTGTCCAGTTTCTCTACTGAGTTCGACGGTGGTGTCATTGACCACGCTGCCGGAGGAAGTGGTTTCAGACACAGGACAGGTGGCTTGGATGCGCAACTTACGACGACCAGCGGCAACATCAGCCCGAAGAGTGTTGATTTCAGTCTTGGCATTGGCGAGTTCCTGAGTGTGAGCCTTGTCCAGTTCATGCAGTATGTCAATGTGCGTGTTCTGGTAGTTGATTCGGTCGGTCAGTTGCTGGATTTCGGTCAGTTGGTCATTATTGATACCGAGCTGTTTCTTGTATCCAGAGCGATAGAGGTAAGCCGCACCGGAGGCAATAATCAACGCAACAATAACGCCGTAGGTAAAATTGAGTCTCATGACAAAAACATCTGGCGTTCAGATGCCCTGCGCTTAGTCAGACCGTTCATCACCTTACCTGCTGCCTTATTCCATCTCTGGAGCTCATCGGCTGCTCCTTGGTAGTCACCGGCATTGAGCTTCTTCAGTAAGGTGGAACGGACAAAGTTACCTGCACCACAATTGAAGATAAATGAGCACAGGGCATCAAACTGACCCTGAGTCAGTGAGACCCTCACAGAGGATTCAAGGGTGAGGTAAATAGGCTGAAGGTCATCATGCAGGAATGCTTCCGCCTGTTGCTCGGTTATCACTTGCCCCGGCTTGACGTCTTTTGTATGACCATAGCCAATTGTCCACGGAATGCTACCCGTTGCCGGATCGGGATAGGCATTCAGTTTCAGGCCTTCATATTGCTTAATGCACTCCAGACCTTTATTGCTGATTTCCATCAGATATTACCCCGCTGTTGTTTGGCTCTCGCTGAAAGTTTGATAAAAAATTAATTCCATTCAATATTGAAAACCCTGCGCGTCAATTTATGTTGCTGGTGACGCTTCACAAGCTTTTGGTCTTCACTCCAATGTTTTCTCAGATTCCACAATACCCACCAACGACGAACTTGATAAAACATTACAACCAGCGGAAATATCTTCACACCGTATATTTCCTTAATCATCTGTAAGCACCTGTCAGTCGGTTCCAAAAAATACGTGAAAGCTATACTGCCCATTGCCCTGCACATGCCCGTACTGGCGAATGTCTGAATAGGATGCCAGCCGCAATAGGAGATACTGAGGTTATGGGAGTGATTGCGGTGGCGAATTTCTTATGTTGGAGTTAAGTCGTTATATGTGGAGTTAACTTCACACATAACCAATACGAGGATTAATTTGATATAGTCCAAACAAAAAGGCCGCATTAAGCAGCCTTGAATTCAGTGTGTAGATTTATTTCCAGTTGAAGCAGAAATGCAGTGTGTTACCTAAGTTTTGTTTCAGTAGGGTGCCTAGTTTTTTTGCATCATCGCTATAATATGCTCCAACGAACTCGTATTGTTGTTGATCTTTTAGACCATCATGTCCAGCGCTGCCAAGATGATAACTGATATGATTAACAGTTATAGTAAGTTCTTTTTTAAATAGTTCAATCATCTTCTGATAACCAGTCTGACTGTTATCTGAAGAGGCTCTAATATAAATTTGTCCAAAATCAGAATACACATATAAACTCCATACGAAATATGAAAATTTCGTAATCTCAGTTTTATTTTGGAGATTAGTTAAAATACCAAAAGGCCCCTGATGGTTTGGCCCGGATAAAAATTTATCGTCAGCAAGATATCCCCAGTCCTACGCATACTTAAAATCAGCATATGCGCCAGTCCCTATATTCAAATCAAATTCCAGCATACAATTATCTGTCAGGCTCGACTTCAATAATTTCCAGTCACAAGCTAATAAATCTTCTTGAGTTGGCACCCAACGAGACCAATAACCGTTTTTATCGCTCTTCTCAATATAAGCAACTCCGTCATCTGTATTACCAACCTCTGACTTATAAGCTAGGCGTATGTGCTCTATAGGGGCATTCCAACCACTACGATGTACCTGTTTTCCTAGATACACTAAACTTAGCGCCCACGAAAAAGTGCTGGCCGGCACAGTTATATTGTTGTCGCCAATATTATATTGTTCAGGATCAAACGGACATTGTTTATTATCCAGCTTATTGACATCAGACATAAACACCTCACTTTATTATTCGTTAAAGGTCATTTCATCCTGCTGCTAACTAGCCAGTTAATATTACTGAGGTCAGGTTCTTGTCTCAATTGAATAGCCTGTAACAGAATCAATACGCCTTAAAATAGGGTGCCGCATTATAAAGTTTATCTGTTAGTCGAGTGCATAATTCAGTGAGGTGTATATTTGAAGTTTGGTGCTGGTTGTTAAAAAGGCCGTAATTGTGGCCTTTAAAGATATCGATAATACCTAGTTTTCCAATGCCATCTTCACTGCTTTCTCAGCATGTATAGCCGCCGTATCATACAATGGAATATTTGTATCAAGTTGGCTCACAAGCAAGCCAATTTCAGTGCATCCTAAAATAATGGCTTCAGCACCTTTGGAATAGAGATCTTGGATGATATTCAAATAACTCTGCCGTGAATTTGGTCGAATTTCACCAACACATAACTCATCATAAATGACACGATGAACTAAATCCCTCTGCTCGTCGTCTGGCACAATGACTTCAATATCAAATTTATTAGTTAATCTCGCTTTATAGAAATCTTCTTCCATTGTGAATCGCGTTCCTAATAAACCCACTTTATTGATGCCATCACCAATCAATACTTCTGCGGTTGCATCCGCGATATGAAGTACGGGAATAGAAATGGATTTTTCTATATCATCAGCAATCTTATGCATTGTATTGGTGCATATCACCAAAAAATCAGCTCCACCAGCTTCAACAGATTTAGCCGCAGCACTCAATAACGTAGCAGCTTCATTCCAGCGGGAAGAACGTTGTAATTTTTCAATTTCATCAAAATCTACACTCAACAAACATACCTTAGCAGAATGGAGGCCTTTTAATTCCTCCTTGACTTTCCGATTAATTGTTTGGTAATAGCTAACCGTCGATTCCCAGCTCATTCCCCCTAGCATACCGATTGTTTTCATTCATTATCCTCAATTTTTTTAAATGATCTTGCCGAAATTTGTAATTAATCTTAATAAAAGATAAATTAGATAATGACATTATCATTGAGGATTTTTAATACAAACAATATTTATTATATAGCCCTTAATTCAGTTATTAATGGGTATCAGAAAACAAAAAAACCATACCCCCTAATTGGGATGCATTTCAATAGATAACAGTAGACGATAATAGAGTGTGATTTTGAACTATTCTTTGATTTTAATGGGATTAATGGACTTTAATTGACTGCGGGAGATGTTTATGTGGAGCGATGAAGGGAATCGAACCCTCGTCGTAGGCTTGGGAAGCCTCTGCTCTACCATTGAGCTACACCCGCATCAGAGATTTAACGCAAATAAATATATACTTCTTACCGAATATCAGCAACTGTTTATCAATTAAAAGCGGTTCAATTTTAATTCGACTACATCAATTTATCTTATATATAAAAATACGCCCTGCACATTTAACTGAGCAGAGCATATTATAGGTTTTAATCAAAAATGATTATTTATTCGGGCGCATAGCCGGGAACAGGATCACGTCACGGATGGTATGGCTGTCAGTAAACAACATCACCATGCGGTCGATACCGATGCCCAGTCCTGCTGTTGGTGGCATGCCGTGTTCCAGTGCAGTGACGTAGTCATCATCGTAGAACATCGCTTCGTCATCACCTTCGTCTTTCTGACGAACCTGCTCTGCAAAACGTTCTGCCTGATCTTCTGCATCGTTCAGCTCGGAGAAACCGTTACCAATTTCACGTCCGCCAATGAAGAATTCAAAACGATCAGTAATGAATGGGTTATCATCATTACGACGTGCCAACGGAGAAACTTCTGCCGGATATTCAGTAATGAATGTTGGCTGGATTAAGTGGCTTTCAGCGGTTTCTTCAAAGATTTCGCACTGAATACGACCCAATCCCCAGCCTTTATCAATTTCAATACCGATAGATTCAGCGATAGCCACTGCTTTATCCATATCATCCAGATCCGCCATGTTGGTTTCCGGGCGATATTTGCAGATTGCTTCTTTCATGGTCATTTTGACGAAAGGTTTGCCAAAATCGAATTCTTGTTCGCCGTATTTGACTAAAGTCGTTCCCAGTACATCCTGAGTCAAGGTACGGAACAGTTCTTCAGTCAGAACGATCAGATCCTGATAATCCGCATAAGCCATGTAGAGTTCCATCATGGTGAACTCTGGGTTATGACGCGGAGAAATACCTTCGTTACGGAAGTTGCGGTTGATTTCAAACACGCGTTCAAAACCACCAACCACCAGACGTTTCAGATAAAGCTCTGGTGCAATACGCAGATACATGTCGATATCCAGCGCATTGTGGTGGGTAGTGAATGGACGTGCACTCGCCCCACCAGGAATAGCCTGCATCATTGGCGTTTCGACTTCCATGAAGTCTTTACTGACCATGAAATTACGCAGTGCAGCCATAACGCGGGAGCGGATCTGGAATGTCTTGCGCGATTCATCATTGGAGATCAGATCCAGATAACGCTGACGATAACGCGTTTCCTGATCCGCCAGGCCGTGGAATTTATCCGGCAATGGGCGCAGTGCTTTAGTCAGCAGACGCAACTCACTACAGTGGATAGAAAGCTCACCCGTTTTGGTTTTAAACAACTTACCGCGTGCACCTAAAATGTCACCCAAATCCCATTTTTTGAACTGCTCGTTATAGATGCCTTCCGGCAGATCATCACGAGAAACGTAGATCTGAATACGACCGCCCATATCCTGCAAGGTCGCAAAAGAGGCCTTGCCCATGATACGGCGGGTCATCATACGACCAGCAACAGTGACTTCAACATTCAGTGCTTCCAGCTCTTCCTGCGTCTTATCATCGTATTTTGCATGCAGATCTTCAGAAATGTTTTCACGACGAAAATCATTAGGAAATGCGATACCGTTGCTACGCAGTGTAACCAGTTTCTCACGGCGTGTTTTCAGTTCGTTATTTAAGTCAGGAGCCTGCTCAGCCCCCTGCTGTTGTTGCGACATTTTAGTTCCTCATAGGCCAGCTTTTAAGCTTGCTTCAATGAATTTGTCCAAATCACCATCCAACACAGATTGCGTATTACGGGTTTCAACACCTGTACGCAAGTCTTTAATGCGGGAATCATCTAAAACATAAGAGCGAATTTGGCTACCCCAGCCGATATCCGATTTGTTTTCTTCCATTACCTGTTTATCAGCATTTTTCTTTTGCATTTCCAGCTCATACAGTTTGGCTTTCAACTGTTTCATCGCCTGATCTTTGTTTTTATGCTGAGAACGATCATTCTGACACTGAGTGACAATGCCTGTCGGTTCGTGGGTAATACGCACTGCAGATTCGGTCTTGTTGACATGCTGACCACCAGCACCAGAAGCACGATATACATCAATACGCAAATCAGCAGGATTGATTTCAATATCAATGTCATCATCAACTTCAGGGTAAATAAAGGCGGAGCTGAATGATGTATGGCGACGACCACCGGAATCAAACGGGCTTTTACGTACCAAGCGATGTACGCCTGTTTCAGTACGCAGCCAGCCGTAAGCATACTCACCGATGATTTTGATGGTAGCGGATTTCAAACCGGCTACATCACCATCAGATTCTTCGATAATTTCAGTCTTGAAGCCCTTGCCATCTGCCCAGCGCAGATACATACGCATCAGCATACTGGCCCAGTCCTGTGCTTCTGTACCACCAGAGCCAGCCTGTAGATCCAGATAACAGTTCGCGTTGTCATACTCGCCTGAGAACATACGGCGGAATTCAAGCTGACCCAGTTTTTCTTCCAGTTGTTCCAATTCAGCTATTGCTTCATTGAAAGTCTCTTCATCATCAGCTTCAACGGCCAGCTCCAGCAAGCCGCTCACATCTTCCAGTCCCTGTTCAAGCTGATCAATCGTTTCAACGATGCCTTCCAATGATGAACGTTCTTTGCCTAACGCCTGTGCCCGCTCCGGCTCATTCCAGACATCAGGCTGCTCTAATTCAGCATTAACTTCTTCTAAACGTTCTTTCTTGGCATCATAGTCAAAGATACCCCCTCAGAACTGCTGTCCGCTCAGACAGGTTCTGAATCTGGTTTTTTACCGGATTAATTTCAAACATATTTCGTGTCTTATACGTTGTGGTTTATAAAAACGATGGTTTTTATAGAAAGATGACCATAGATATTGTCGAACCGTGCATTGTAACGGATCTGACGCAGGGTTTATAGCATTTCAATTGATTTGGCACATAATCAAACCTGATTATGTGGCAATGGATTCAGGCTTTGTCTTATCATTTCGGCGATGTAATCCGAGCAATCACTCTGGCTTATTTAACAGGGCCAGATGTGCTGGATCAAAAGCTGAACATCACGATTACCCCGAAACTCGTTAATATCGAGTTTATAAGCCAATTCTACCGTTTTAACACTATTATCAGGCCAGTACTTGGTGTCAATGTTAAAAGCAATACCATCCAGCATTGGCCCTCCGCTTAATGGCTCAATCATGACTTTCAGATGCTTTTCACCAACAATCCGCTGTTGCAACAACCTGAATTTTCCGTCAAATACCGGCTCAGAAAATGCCTGACCCCAAGGGCCGCCATCCCGAAGAACTTCTGCGATCTCCAGTGATAGCTCTCCCAGTGTCAGCTCTCCATCGCTCCAGACAACACCTTCCAGCTGTGCTATATCCAGCCACTCAGCGACCAAGGCAGAGAAATGGCACTGAAACAGCTCAAATTTATCCTGCTCCAACGATAATCCGGCAGCCATTGCATGACCACCAAATTTCAGCATTAATCCGGGATATAAAGTATCAAGGCGCTCAAGAGCATCGCGCATGTGCAGCCCATTGATGGAACGGCCCGAGCCTTTCAGTGTGCCGTCACCCGCAGGAGCAAAAGCAATCACTGGCCGGTGAAAGCGTTCTTTAATGCGAGATGCCAGAATGCCGACTACTCCCTGATGCCACTCTGGATGATAAATGGCCAGTCCATAAGGCAATTCGGTATGTGTGCGCTCAATCTGGTCACAAATTTGCAAAGCTTCCTGCTGCATTCCTTGCTCGATTTCACGCCGGGTCTGGTTCAGCCCATCCAGTTCACAGGCAATCTGCCGGGCCTGAAGTATATCGTCAGTTAATAACAGCGTGACCCCAACGGACATATCATCCAGCCGTCCTGCGGCATTTAACCGTGGCCCAAGGGAAAATCCCAAATCACTGGCTGATAATTTTGCTGCTTCCCGTTTAGAAATTTCCAGTAATGCCCGGATACCGGCACAGCAACGCCCAGCACGGATCCGATTCAATCCCTGATACACCAAAATGCGATTATTGGTATCCAGCGGAACCACATCAGCCACTGTTCCCAGCGCAACCAGATCAAGCAGTTCCGCCAGATTGGGCAAAGGAATACCCTGTTGCTCAAACCAGGCTATTTTACGTAATTCGGCCCTAAGAGCTGACATCAGATAAAAAGCGACACCGACACCTGCCAGCGCTTTTGAAGGGAAGGAGCAATCCGTCAGATTCGGGTTAACAATGGCATCTGCGGTTGGCAATGTTTCTCCCGGCAAATGGTGATCTGTGACGATCACTTTAAGCCCATGCTGATGTGCAACCATGACACCATCATGGGAAGAGATCCCATTATCCACTGTGATGATCAGATCTGCGCCTTTTTTCACGACATCATTTACAACCTGCACACTCAAGCCATAGCCATCTTCAAAGCGATTAGGCACAAAGTAATCCAGATCTCGATACCCCATTGCACGTAACGCCCGAATGCTTAATGCGGTACTGGTCGCACCGTCAGCATCAAAATCACCAACAATAACAATGCGCCAATGTTGCTGTAATGCTTCAACAAGCAGAGAAACAGCCCTGTCTATACCACTGAGGGACTGATAATTGAGTAATCCTTTAGCACCGCGTTCTAACTCATCAGCCTGACGTATGCCTCGTGTGACATAAAGACGGCGTAATAGTGGATGGATACTATCAGGAAGGAGACTATAATCCGCCGCTGGACGGCGGCGGAGCTGTGTTTTTCTATTCACTGGATTAATTCATCACTGGATTTTAATGATTACTGAGTTTAATTCACCACGTATTATTTGCTTACAGCAAGATACTCTGGTGATTATTCACCATGCTGTGCCAATGCTTTAGCTAAATCTTTTGGCGGTAAAAAACCACTAATCAGAGTACCATCTTTGAGTACAATTGCCGGTGTTCCATTGATACCAAACTGTAAACCAAGTTCGTAATGCTTGGCGATATCCTTTTTACAGCTCTCAATAGGTGAAATTTTATCCCCTTTGAAAGCAGAATCCAGTGCTTTGTTAGCTTTCGCACTGCACCAGATTGATTGCATATCTTTAGCTGACTGGTGTTCCAGACCGTGACGCGGGAATGCCAGATAACGGACCGTAATTCCTTCGTCATTATATTCCTTCATGTTTTCATGCAGCTTACGGCAATAACCACAAGTGATATCTGTAAACACCGTGACGACATATTTTTCTTTCGGTGCTTTATAAATAATCATCTGACCTTTCAGGGCTTCCAGCTTTTCCACCAGAGATTTATTGACAATTTGCTTTGGAATTTTGCCGCTGATGTCGTAAAGCGGGCCCTGAAACATATAATGGCCATCGTTGGATAGATAAATCGTTCCATGCTGAGTTAAAACACTACTTACACCAGCAATCCCTGATGGGCTAATACTTTCTGCTTTGAGGCCCATATTTGATAATGACTGATTAATCATACTATTATCAGCAAATACATTACCGGTAAAAGCAGTAAGTATTAAGGAAAGACAAAACGCAATCTTTTTCATTTTTTGTTCCTTTTTCATCCCGCTTCGCAATTTATCCACAAATAACGTCCGTTGAACCGCTATTTATAAATGAGTTATCCGCGAGGATGATGTTGTTGGTGCAGCACCTTGAGACGCTCAGTTGCCACATGAGTATAAATCTGCGTTGTGGAGAGATCACTGTGACCCAGTAACATCTGCACAACCCGTAAGTCAGCGCCATGATTAATTAAATGTGTTGCAAAAGCATGACGTAAAACGTGGGGGGATAAACGTTCCGAATCAATGCCAGCCAATACTGCATAATGCTTGATCCGGTGCCAGAAGGTCTGACGCGTCATCTGTGTACCGCGTTTACTGGGAAAAAATACATCGGATACTATGCCATTCAGCAGCCACGGACGTCCATATTCAAGATATTGTTCCAGCCAGTACAGTGCTTCTTCGCCTAAAGGAACTAACCTTTCTTTGTTCCCTTTTCCCACTATTCTGACAACTCCCTGACGCAAACTCACATCTGATAATGTCAGCCCGACTAATTCGGATACCCGTAAACCACAAGCATAAAGCACTTCAAGCATTGCCTTATCCCGTAACTCTATCGGCTGGTCACTCGAAGGCGTATTCAGCAAGTTTTCAACCTGTTTTTCGCTTAAATCTTTCGGCAAGCGCTTAGGTAATTTAGGGGCAGATAAAAGTACAGTAGGATCATCTGCCCGAATGTTTTCACGATAAAGATACTGAAATAATCTGCGCATTGCACTTAACAAACGCGCTGAACTACTGGCTTTATAACCGCCATCTACCCGTTCAGCCAAAAATGATTGTAATTCAATGGACTGAACAGAAAGTAAATCATAGCCCCCATGAACTAACCAGTTATTCAGACACTGTAAATCCAGCCTATAAGAAGCAAGTGTATTTTCAGCCAGATCCTTTTCCAGCCAGATCGCATCCAAAAATTGTTCTATCAGAGGATCAGGTAACGGGCTTTGTTCCGGTACATCATTTTTTGATAAGTCATGTTTTTTTGGCACAAGCCCTCCTTTGTATCCGTGCCTTCCGGTCAGCTATTATGCCTGAAAAAGCAATTCTTCTGTTACAATGCCTCTTCTGATATTAAAAATTCACTGATAATTAATGATGAAAATTGGTCTATTTTACGGTTCTACCACTTGCTACACTGAAATGGTAGCAGAAAAAATACGCGATATTCTTGGTGAAGATCTGATTGACCTGCATAACGTCAAAGATTGTGACCCTCAATTGATGGAAGAGTATTCCGTCTTAATTCTCGGTATGCCTACATGGGATTTCGGTGAAATACAGGAAGACTGGCTGGCTATTTGGGATCAACTTCCATCACTGGATTTATCAGGCAAAATTGTTGCCATGTATGGTATGGGTGATCAAATTGATTACAGTGAATGGTTTCTGGATGCGCTGGGAATGCTGTATCACCATCTGCTACCTACTGGCGCACAATTTATTGGTTTCTGGCCAACTGAAGGCTATGAATTCACCAGCCCAAAACCACTGACTGATGATGGCAAACAGTTTGTCGGCCTTGCTCTGGATGATGTAAACCAGTTCGAAGAGACTGACGAACGTCTGAGCCAGTGGTGTATGCAAATATTGGCAGAGATGGAAGCGCTATTTTAATACCCGAAGTCCACCGGACATAAGATTAGTTATTCTTTATTGGTTATGTATCGGGATATTGACGCATCAGCTGGTTGAAATAGCGCCACATCTCCGGTGGCATACTGTCTGATGCCACCCATAACCGAATAGCAGATTTATGACGAAAATCTTCCGGTTGCTCAAACGCACACAGTGAAAGCATCATTCCATAACGGCTAAACCACGGCGGCTGAGTCATTTCCCACCTTGCATTTTGCCAATGTACTTTATTGCCCTTCAACAGTATCAATCGCCCCTGACACTGTTGAATATTTTTCTGGCTTCGTACCCAACTCACCATAATCATGACAAGGATTGGAATAACAAGCACTGGGAACCCGAAATAAAAGTTTTTAGCAGGCCACGGTGCGAATAAAGCAGCCAGCGCAATCATTCCATGTACACAGGAAGAGAACCATCGCGTCTGGCGGGATAACCTCAGTTTACTGTTCCACAGGGCCACGAGCCTGATTTCTGCTTTGGATCAATTGCACCATACCGAAAAGCGCTTCATCTTCCGGACGACCATGATTCATCAGCCAGTTGAACAGATCAGGGTCCGGACATTCCAGCAAACGAACAAAAATATGCTTTTCATCATCACTTAAAGAATCATATTCATATTCAAAAAATGGCATGATAGAAATATCCAGCTCACGCATTCCACGACGACATGCCCAGTGAATACGCGCTTTATTGTTAATATCCATGTTTAAAAAGCCTCTTGATTATTTTCATTCGTGCCATTGGTGCGGTAAAGCTTTTACTCGATTGCTGCAAAGAACCTCTACCACAAGAAATTACTGTTGCCTCTGTAAAAACAACGGTTGTAAGAATAGAGTGAAAGGTTAACAAGTTTACCGCTATTACAAAAATGATCACGATTGCAAAATTTCACATTCAGGCATAATTATCAGCGATTCCATACTGTTTTTCACTATTTACAGCCCTGGATTCTGTTTTATATCTACAATATGCGAGAGGCTTCGCAACAGGTTAACAATAAACATTCAACAGAAAAATAACCGGAATAACCCCTTTGCATTGGGCTTCATCTCTTTTACCATTAACGTTATTTCTCAGATAGCTTATGGCAGGAGCTGTTATGGCTTACCAAATTCCGTTTTCTGCACAATCCCCATCACCTTCCGCAACGCTCCCACTCACGTTAATTTCCCTTGATGATTGGGCAATAGTGACCGCAATCGGAGCTGATGCCGAAAAATATCTGCAAGGTCAGGTAACTGCGGATATTCATTCTCTGGATGCAAACCAGCATGTGTTATGCGCACACTGTGATGCCAAAGGTAAGATGTGGAGTAATCTGCGGCTGTTTCATCGCGGAGAAGGTTTTGCCTATATCGGACGTCGTTCCATATTGGATACTCAACTGGCTGAATTGAAGAAATATGCTGTATTCTCTAAAGTCACCTTCGCCAAAGATGAAGAAAGTATTTTACTTGGTATCGCAGGTTCAGGAAGCAGGGAAGCACTGGCGGCATTTTTTCCGGTACTGCCTGATACAGAAACAGCCGTTATCCAGCATGAAACCACAACCCTTCTCCACTTCTCTCTTCCAACAGAGCGTTTTCTTCTCATAACAGATAACGCAACCGCAGCTCAGTTAACAGAAACGTTAGTAGAGAAGTCTCAGGCACAGATGAACAATAGCCCACAATGGCTGGCGCTGGAAATTGAAGCCGGGTTCCCTGTTATTGATGAAACTAACAGTGCGCAATTTATTCCGCAGGCCACCAATCTTCAGGCTCTTGAAGGCAGTATCAATTTCCAGAAAGGGTGTTATACCGGTCAGGAAATGGTAGCCCGGGCTAAATATCGCGGAGCTAATAAGCGGGCCATGTACTGGCTGGCTGGCAACGCTTCTTCCCTGCCTGTGGCTGGTGATGATTTGGAGTGGCAGTTAGGTGATACATGGCGCAGGACTGGTACAGTTCTCGCTTCAGCCAGATTGGTCGATGATTCAGTCTGGATACAAGTCGTCATGAATAATGATATGGGGGCAGACAGCGTATTCCGCGTTCGTGAGGATGAACACTCCTCCCTTTCTATACAGGCATTACCCTATTCATTGGAAGAAAAATAATAATTGAGGTCTCTTATGTCAAAAACTGTAACCGCTATTGATTTTGGGCCATTTACCGATGTCATTTCCTTTATCATGGAACTGGACAAGTTAAAGAATGTATACCGCAAAACAAAGATCCTGAGTAATGAGCGTCATGAAAACTCTGCGGAGCATAGCTGGCACTTTGCACTGGCAGTTATCAGTTTTGCGCCCTATGCCGGCAATGTAAATATCAGCCGTGTCATCCAGATGGCACTGATCCACGATATTGTCGAAATCGATGCAGGGGATGTTATCGCGTTTGATTTGGCGGCCCGTGAAGCCATCCACGAGCAAGAAGTACAGGCTGCTAAACGTATTTTCGGTTTACTGCCGGAATCGCAAAGAGATCATTTTCTGTCACTTTGGCATGAATACGAAGATGGAGAAACACCGGAAGCATGCTTTGCTAAAATGCTCGACAGAGTCATGCCAGTGTTGATGAACCTACATAACAACGGTCAAAGCTGGGTAGAAAACGGTATTCGTTTTGAACAGGCCTTTAATTTACTCAGCTTCATTTCTGAGAGTTACCCTGAATTCTGGAAATATTTACTGCCACAACTGGAAGCCGCAAGAGAGAAAGGCTGGTTAAAAGAGTAATTGTTTATAATAACAACAAATTAAACGATTCAATTGCACCGTAATATGCGGTGCAATTTATCTGTATTAATTCATCATGAGATATTGTTCAGTCAGCTTATCGAGAAAAACAAATAATTTATTATTCATCTCACTATAATCATGAGTGCGCAATACTTCTGGTGTCTGAACAAATTTATATTCATTCGCTTTACTCAGTTCTTTTTCTGAGTTTTGGATAAGTAGCTCAACCACCTCTGTGGTCAGCTCCATATGGCACTGGAAAGCATAAACCAGATTTTGATATTCAATAATCTGTCTGGGGCAACCTTCACTAAAAGCGATAACTTTTGCATCTGGCGTTAAACCCGGCATGTCACCATGCCAGTGCCCTACTTCAAGCATTTCACCAAAATGGCTAAATTTGTTATTTTTCAGACCTTCTTCAGTGAGCATAATTGGATACTTACCAATTTCTTTTTCAGGGCTATTCGCAAAACCTGCGCCCAGTGCTGCCCCGATTAATTGCGCACCAAGACAAACACCAATAACGACTTTACCTGATGAAATGGCTTTTAAAATAAGCTGCTTCTCTGATGCTGCATCAAAATGTGGACACTCAGCGATTGTGGTTGCCGGGCTTTGTGGCCCACCCATCACTATCAAAAAATCAATATTATCCAGTGAATCCGGTAATTTTTCCCCAAGATAAACCCGTGAAAATGTGATTTGGTATCCCCTCGCCTTAGCCCAGTCTTCATATGCTCCCGGTGCTTCAAAATACTCATGTACAACAAAATGAATTCGCATTACGTTATTGCCTTAGAAAAGAATCAAACTATTTCTTGTAAATTTAAAATCAGGTAAACCTAAAAAAGCAGTATGAGACTCCTCTCAGTACTGCTTTTATTTTTTAAACTCTTTTAATTAACGATAATCGTCAATTGGTGCACAGGAACAATGCAAATTACGGTCGCCATAAACATCATCCAGACGTTTTACTGTCGGCCAGTATTTATTTTCTTTTGTCTCGGTGGTTGGGAAAACGGCAACTTCACGGCTATACGCGTGCTCCCAGTCAGAAACCAGCTCAGCCTGAACGTGTGGTGCATTCACCAGCGGATTATCTTCCAGAGGCCAATCACCTTTTGCCACTTTGTTGATTTCTTCACGAATTGCCAGCATGGCATTAATAAAGCGATCAATTTCCATTTTGCTTTCAGATTCAGTTGGCTCAACCATCAGAGTTCCCGCAACAGGAAATGACATGGTTGGTGCATGGAAACCATAATCAATCAAGCGCTTAGCGATGTCCATTTCACTGATACCGAACTCTTCTTTCAATGGGCGAATATCCAGAATACATTCGTGAGCAACATAACCATCACGACCGGTATAGAGGATGTCATAAGCCCCTTTCAGGCGAGCAGCAATGTAATTTGCATTCAGGATCGCAACCTGACTGGCCTGTTTCAGACCTTTTGCACCCATCATACGAATGTACATCCAGCTAATCGGCAAAATGGAAGCACTACCAAATGGCGCTGCGGATACTGCTCCCTGCGAGGTTAATGAATCCATTTCCACCACAGAGTGCCCCGGAAGGAACGGTGCAAGGTGTTTTTTCACACCAATTGGCCCCATGCCCGGCCCGCCGCCACCGTGTGGAATACAGAAGGTTTTATGTAGGTTAAGGTGTGAAACATCAGCACCGATAAAGCCCGGAGTGGTGATCCCTACCTGAGCGTTCATATTTGCGCCATCAAGGTAAACCTGCCCGCCATTTTGGTGAATGATGTCACAAACTTGGCGGATTGTTTCTTCGTATACACCGTGGGTTGATGGGTATGTCACCATGATACAAGCTAGTTCATCACGATGTTTTTCGGCTTTTTCCCGCAGGTCAGTCAGATCGATATTGCCATCTTTATCACAATCGACCACAACCACGGTCATGCCAGCCATATGCGCGGATGCCGGGTTTGTGCCATGTGCAGAGCTTGGGATCAGGCAGATATGACGGTGTTGCTCGCCACGGCTGGCATAGTAATGGCGAATAGCCAGTAAACCGGCATATTCTCCCTGAGCACCTGAGTTTGGCTGCATGGATACTGCATCATAACCCGTCAGCAATACCAGCCAGTTAGACAGCTGGCTAATTAATTGCTGATAGCCCTGTGCCTGTTCTGGAGGGCAGAAAGGGTGCAGATCAGTAAATTCAGGCCATGTGATTGGCATAATTTCGGCGGCTGCGTTCAATTTCATTGTGCATGAACCCAACGGGATCATCGCTTGGTTCAAGGCCAGATCTTTACGTTCCAGACTGTGCAGATAGCGCATCATATCTGTTTCGCTGTGATAACGGCGGAAGTTATCATGGGTCAGCATTTCATCATTACGCAGCATTGAAACCGGAACAGACTGGCTGCCTTCTGAAATTTCAAGATCAAGTGCATCAATATCTAACACCGTTTCAGTACCAGTTAAAACCTGAAACAGGGTTATCAAATCTTCACGACTGGTTTTTTCACTTAATGACACACCAATTGCACCAAGAATATCTGTGCGCAAATTGATGTGTGCTTTTTCAGCACGTGCCAGTATTGGTGTCTTATCGGTGACTTCTACCGTCAATGTATCGAACCACGTTTTGTGGCGCAGGGTTAAACCCGCTTTTTGCAGAGCTGAAGCTAAAATATCAGTCAGCCGGTGAATACGCCCTGCTATTCTTTTCAGACCTTCAGCACCATGATAAACCGCATACATACCCGCAATATTTGCCAGTAATACCTGAGATGTACAGATATTGGAGTTCGCCTTTTCACGACGAATATGTTGCTCACGTGTCTGCATCGCCATACGTAATGCACGGTTTCCGGCAGCATCACGGGAAACGCCGATAATTCGGCCTGGCATTGAACGTTTGTATTCATCACGACAGGCAAAGAACGCGGCATATGGGCCACCGTAACCCATCGGAACACCAAAACGCTGTGCTGAACCAAAGACAATATCAGCACCCTGTTTACCCGGTGCTGTCAACATGACCAATGCCATGATATCAGCAGCAACGCTGACAATAATTTTTTGCTGTTTCAGTTTTGTAATGAGATCACTGTAATCATGGACTTCACCGGTAGTCCCTACCTGTTGCAGCAGAACACCAAAGATGCCTTCCAGTTCCAGTACTTTTTCTGCTTTATCAACAATGACATCAAACCCAAATGTCGCCGCTCTTGTACGAACCACATCCAGTGTCTGCGGGTGAATATCATCAGCAACAAAGAAACGTTCGGCATTTTTCAGTTTGCTGACACGTTTTGCCATTGCCATTGATTCTGCCGCCGCAGTAGCTTCATCCAATAGTGATGCTGAAGCGAGATCTAATCCGGTTAGATCGATGGTCACTTGCTGAAAATTCAGTAAAGCTTCCAGTCTCCCCTGAGAAACTTCCGGCTGGTATGGTGTATATGCAGTATACCAACCCGGGTTTTCCAACAGGTTACGCAGGATGACCGGCGGGAGAATTGAAGGAGCATATCCCATACCAATATAAGACTGGTAACGCTTGTTCTGACCTGCAATTGCCTTCAGTTCAGCCAGTGCCTGTTGTTCTGTCGCACCATCTCCTACTGCTGGTGGTTCTGCCAGTGCGATATCACGGGGAACAATTTTATTAGTGAGATCGTCAAGGGAGCTTGCATCTACCATTGCCAACATTTCTTTTTGCTGTCCGGCAGAAGAACCAATGTGGCGACGAATGAATTCACCTTGATTTTCAAGTTGGATTAGAGTCTGGGTCATTGATAATAATTTCCTGAAACTAGCTAAAAACGGCACATATGAAAAACGCCCCGCTCACGGTATAGTTCCAGTGGTGCGGGGCGATAAATGCTTACTCTTCTTCTACCAGTAATGCCCGATAACCGTCTGCATCAAGCAGCTCAGACAATTTACTTTCATCAGTCATCTTGATGCGGAACAACCAGCCATCATTATAAGGCCCGCTGTTCACTAATTCCGGCGAGCCTTCCAGAGCCGGGTTAACAGCAATGACTTCACCACTCAGTGGTGCGTAGATATCAGAAGCAGCCTTAACTGATTCAACAACAGCGCAATCATCACCAACATTTACCTGCATTCCGATTTCAGGTAAGTCAATGAACACCATATCGCCCAATAACTGCTGGGCATGTTCGGTAATACCCACGGTGTATTCGCCATTTCCTTCAGAACGAACCCACTCGTGTGACTCGGTATATTTTAATTCAACGGGTACATGACTCATCGGTTCCATCTCCTTATTTTTTATTAATTAAAATGTTGCGACCAAAATCATCCTACAAGCGATTTACCCATCCGCACAAAGCCCGGTTTCACAACCTGAACTGGCATCTCACGATTACGGATCTGGACAACCGCCTGCTTTCCAACCCCTCGCGGTATCCGTGCAAGGGCAATACTGAATCCTAATGTAGGGGAGAATGTCCCACTGGTAATAGCACCAAAATGTGTTGCACCCGTTTCATCTGTAAAACCGACTGTTAACCCACTGCGCAATACACCTTTCTCACGCATGATTAATCCGACTAGTTGTTCTGTTCCGGCCTCACGTTGTTTTAACAGGGCTTCACGGCCAATAAACTGGCGATCTTCCGGTTCCCATGCGATTGTCCATCCCATGTTAGCCGCCAATGGAGAGATGGATTCATCCATTTCCTGACCATAAAGGTTCATTCCGGCTTCAAGACGCAATGTATCCCGCGCGCCCAATCCTGCCGGCTTGACGCCTTCTTTGAGTAATTGTTGCCAAAAATCAGCAGCTTGTTCCTGAGGCATGGCAATTTCATATCCGGACTCACCGGTATAACCGGTAGTTGCAATAAATAAATCACTGGCCTGCACACCAAAAAATGGCTTCATACCTGTAATGGCTTGTTTTTGTTCATCACTTAACAAAGATTGAACTTTAGATTGTGCATTCGGGCCTTGCACCGCAATGAGTGCCAAATCATCACGCACGGTGATCTCAACAGGGTATTTTTCAGCATGCTGTTTTATCCACGCTAAATCTTTCTCGCGTGTTGCTGAGTTAACAACCATGCGATAAAAATCGTTCGTGAAAAAATAGACAATCAGGTCATCAATAACGCCGCCGGAAGCATTCAGCATACCGGTATAGAGTGCTTTGCCTTTTTCAGTCAGTTTGGCAACATCATTTGCCAGAAGATAGCGGAGAAAATCACGGCAACCAGTACCGTGTAAGTCGACGATGGTCATATGGGAAACATCGAACATACCAGCGTCAGTACGCACCGAGTGATGCTCGTCGATTTGTGAGCCGTAGTGAAGGGGCATCATCCAGCCATGAAAATCTACCATGCGCGCGCCGCATGCCAGATGTTGCTCATATAATGGGGTGTGTTTTGACATTATTTCCCTCTTTCCATTCTTGACATGAAGATGTTCTTGATCTGAGTAAATACGGCGTATTAACCGACAAATATTGGATCATGAAGCAGAAAAACGGTTAACAGCGCAAACGATACCTTGGACTAGAAGTTATCACTGAAAAAGGAAATGAACCATAGGATAAATTATTAACACTGTAGTGATAGCTTCAAAAATGCTTCACTATCATGCAGGATTTTTTTCTAATTTATTGTGGAAGGACGCTAAAAACTGGCAGTAAAATACAAAATATATACTTTTTTTATTAGAAACAGACTAAAGCGCGAAGCAAATTGACTGAATACACTTTAGCCTGATATAAAAAAAACTAATCCTAAATTTAAAGCGGCATTAGAATTTTTCAACTGAATCGGACTGAGTCATCAACCAATCCGGTAGATCATGAAGACCCATTGCATGGCGGAGTAACTGTGGTTTTACTCCGGGTAAACGGTCAGCCATAGCCAGCCCTACATCACGAACCAGCTTTTTGACAGGGTTATTTCCATCAAATAGCTGGCGAAAACCCTGCATGCCAGCCAGCATGACAGCCGCACTGTGTTTACGACGACGCTCATAACGACCAAGATAGAGATATTGCCCGATATCTTTGCCCTCCTGATTCAGCCGGCTAAGTTCGCCAATCAGCTCTGCTACATCCATAAACCCCAGATTGACTCCCTGACCGGCTAACGGATGGATCGTATGTGCTGCATCCCCTAGTAAAGCTAACCGATGAGCCGCAAAATTACGCGCATAACGCCCCATCAAAGGAATGGTTTGCCGCTCACTAACCAGCTCACATTGCCCCAGACGCATATCAAAGGTAGCACTCAACTGTCGGTTGAATAACTCGGTATCCATTGCTTTGCGCTGTTTTGCTGCTTCAGCAGGTAATGACCAGACAATAGAGCATAAATGTGGATCAGACAGTGGCAGAAAAGCAAGAATGCCATCCCCGTGGAAGACCTGGCGGGCAACGCCCTGATGGGGTTCCGCTGTATGAATGGTAGCGATCAGTGCATGATGTTCATAATCCCAGAACGTCAGTGGAATATCCGCATGCTGACGCAACCATGAGTGAGCACCATCCGCACCAACCACCAGCCGTGAAGTCAGCATGCTTTCATCAGACAGAGTAATAAAGGCTTCATTTTCTCCCCATGCAACATTTTTCAGCGAAACAGGAGAGTACACTGTGATGTCAGATAGACTTTCGGCCTGTTCCCACAACGCCTGCCTGATCACCCGGTTTTCGATGATATGCCCAAGGTGACTCAGACCATTTTCTGCTGCACTGAACTGAATACGCCCAAAACTATCCAGATCCCATACTTCCATTCCCTGATAAGGACTGGCACGCATTGCCAGTATCTTCTGCCAGACGCCAAGATGAGTTAATAATCTTTCACTGGCAGCATTGATGGCAGAAACACGCAGCGCATGCTCATCATTGGTATGAAATTTACCGGTTGGCGGGTGTTCTTCAACAATCGCGATACGCAAGCCGCTACCCTGTAAACCACAGGCCAGCGCAAGGCCAACCATCCCGCCTCCTGCGATCACCACATCAAATGACTGCATGTTTTTATTTCCTCTTAATCTGACTTACTCTGCCGTTGAATGATGGTTGACCCACCCAAGTGTCTGGCGAGCCAGTGTTCCTTTCGTCAATGGCAACATCTCCATCGCCATCAGTCCAAGATTTCTCCCGGCCTTCAACGGAAAATAATCATTGGCAAACAGCCTGACCAACCCATCAGTAATACCAATTGTTACTTCTCGATCAATATCCCGTTGCTGCCGATAACGCGCCAGAACGTTATAAGAACCAATATCTAGCCCTTCAATCACAGCTTCAGAAATCACCTGAGCCAGCGCCATAACATCACGCATACCCAGATTAAAACCTTGCCCAGCAATCGGATGCAGCGTTTGCGATGAGTTACCTACCAGTGCCAGACGATGGCTAATCTGCTGCCCGGCAGTGGATAAAACCAACGGATAACAGTGTCGCTGACCTGTTTCCAACATTTTACCCAGTCTCCAGCCAAAGGCTTTCTGTAACTGGTGAAGAAATTCACTATCTTTCCACTGACTGATTTCCGGCAGTTTTTCTGATGGATGGCACCAGACCAATGAACTGCGCCCTTCTGACATTGGCAGCAATGCTAATGGGCCATGCTTGGTAAACCGCTCAAACGCCCGTCCCTGAGGATTTTCAGATGTCAGAACATTAGCAATAATGGCCGCCTGACCATAGTTTTGCCGTTGCCACGGAATATGACAGGCACTGGCCACAGTGGACTGGCTTCCGTCTGCTGCTACCAGCAGTTTTCCCGTCAGTTTTTCACCGTTATCCAAAGTAATAGAGACAGAAGAGTCGAAACGCTCAACAGAACTCACTTTCACCGGACAGTAAAGCCGGATATTCGGTGCCTGTTTTAATAAACCAAACAAACGACTTCCGGCATTGTGCAATTCAATCACGTTGCCCAATGCCGGAATGTTATAGTCATCCGCTCGGATATTCACAAAACCGCTATGACCGCGATCACTGACATGAACGTGAGTAATTGGCGTCACACAATCTTTCAGGGCAGACCAGATGCCTATCTGGTTTAAACGCTGACATGTGCCATAAGCTAAGGCAATTGCCCTTGCATCAAAACCCGGATGTTCCTGTGCCGGCTCTGCCGCTTCAATTAAAGAAACCTGCAACTGCCCCCGACTTAAAGAAGAAATGGCAAGCGCCAGTGTTGCACCGGCCATTCCTCCTCCTACGATAATCACGCTCATTATCACTTCCTGATTACTTTCCCCTTCGTTTTTCAGACTGCCTCCTGACTGCGATGCAGTTTGAAACCCATCGGGTATATGACTCTATTTTACCTGTGCCATCAGTGCTTCAATTTCATCAGGATCTTTAACGACATATTCGGTTAAATTTTCATTACCTGATTCTGTAATCAAAATATCGTCTTCAATGCGGATCCCAATTCCCCGATATTCCGGCGGTACATCAGCATCCGGTGCGATATACAGCCCCGGTTCAACCGTCAGTACCATGCCCGGTTCCAGAATACGATCACGATCCACACCATAGTGCCCGACATCGTGAACATCCAGACCCAGCCAGTGACTTAAACCATGCATGAAAAATTGGCGATAAGCATTGGTCTCGATCAAATATTCGACTTCGCCATGCAAAATGCCCAGCTTAACCAATTCTTCAACCATAATACGCACAACCTGCCCCGTCACTTCTCGCATGCTGGTACCCGGTTTATAAAGCTCCAGAGAGACATTGATGGATTTCAGCACAATGTCATAAATTTCTCGCTGAGGGCGGGTAAATTTACCATTGACCGGAAATGTTCGCGTAATGTCACCCGCATAACCTTTATATTCACAACCGGCATCGATAAGCACCAAATCGCCAGCTTTCATACAGCGATCATTTTCTGTGTAATGCAGAATGCAGGCATTTTCGCCGGAACCAACAATGGTGTTATAAGCAGGATAGCGTGCACCATGATAGGTAAATTCATGATGAATTTCCGCTTCAAGCTGATATTCAAACATATCCGGGCGACAATGCTGCATCGCTCTGGTATGAGCCTGTGCACTGATTTGCCCCGCTTTACGCATGATTTCCAATTCAGCTTCTGATTTAAACAGACGCATTTCATGTAGCCACGGGCGCCAGTCAGCTATGATTGATGGCACAGTGAGATTACGACGGCTGTTTTTCCGCAATTTATCCAGGGCACTGAAGACTATCTTGTCGGCATATTCAAATTCGCCCTGTGCATGATAAACCACGTCCAGCCCGTTCAGCAGCAGGTAGAGTTGCTCATCAAGAGCATCAAAGGGTAAAGCGCGATTAACGCCCAGTTTTTCCGGCGCAGCTTCTTGCCCGAGCCGGCGACCAAACCAGATTTCCGCCGTCAAATCACGCACCCGGTTAAACAACACACTGTGATTATGAGTTTCATCACTTTTGATCAGGATAAGAACAGACTCTGGTTCATTAAATCCAGTCAAATAAAGAAAATCACTATGTTGACGATAAGGATATTCACTATCTGAATTGCGTGTCGCATGCGGGGCTGCAAAAATAATGGCCGCACTGGCCGGTGCCATTTTCGACAATAATACCTGACGACGGGACAAATATTCTTGTTTGGTCATACCCTCTCCTGCAATCTCATTATTATTAGTTATTAATTAATCACCAATCAATGCAGCGTTGGTTTTTCGTTTTTGGTATTGCCTGCTTTTTTAGGTGTCGCCAGTGCGATGTAGCAGAGTTGCACTGCAACACGAACATATTCCAGTACTTCTTCCAGTGCCTGAGCTAACTCTTCCTGATCTTCGCTTTCGTCATATCCCAGCATCCCTATATTACGTAAATCCGTAATAACTTCCTGAATTTCTTTTCTTTCTGTTAACTTAGGATCAGCTACGCCTATCCCTAACAAGAAGTGGTTTACCCAACCTGCCAACGCATCGGCACATGCAAAAACACCCTCTTCATCATCAGGAAGCAATAAATTAAAGTGAAAATTACTGTCATCCAATGACTCGAAGGTTGTTTCATACAATTCTCTGATTGGCTGCGCGAGGATCTGTGAAAATGCCAGACCATCATTGGCAAGATCATGAACAAGAGCCTGCCAGCTACTGTCGTGATTTCCACCACACAGTAACCCGCTGATTAAACCGTGCATTTCCGCAGCAGTTAAAGCGACGGACTGTTGATGCAAAATTTCATCAAATGACTGATAATTAGGTAATGAGTTTTGTATAGACATGTATATTGATCATCGTTGGCGATATAAGTTCATGCTATGCTACCATCAAGGGGAGTCGCTATACCAGACAACATAATCAGGTTGTTTTTTGGTATTGCACGGTAATGATTGGTGTCGGCCTTACTTTTATACCAGAATATGTTTTTACACCCTTTATTTTTCCAGATTACCGCAACTCTGGAAAGATAAAGGGTGTATGTCAAAATTAAGGTATCGGCACAGTAATAAATCAGGAAGGTGTCATGTCTGCACAACCAGTAGATATTCAGATTTTTGGGCGGTCATTACGTGTCAATTGTCCACCAGAGCAGATAGAAGCATTGCAGGCTGCTGCGGATGAACTTGATCAGCGTTTGCATAACCTCAAAGAACGCACCAGAGTGACTAACACTGAGCAACTGGTTTTTATTGTGGCGCTGAATATCTGTCACGAGTTGGCACAGGAAAAAATGAAAACCCGTGATTACGCCTATAATATGGAACAAAAAATTAAAATGCTTCAGCAGACGATTGAGCAGGCACTGTTAGAGCAAGGTAACAAAAGTTAGGGCAAAGTTACAAAAGTCCGAAATTAACCAGCTTTATATCGTCAGTAGACTTATCCTTGTTTAGAAATCAGGCAGTAGTCACGATAGATGAACATAAGCAGTTGCTTTCTCCATTTAGTTCCATACAATAGGCTACATGATATTACTTAAGACTAAATGGGTAGGTTCTGATTGTAGATTCCTGGCTAATTAGTTTAAAGTAATAAAAAATTTCTCTGAGGTGTTCGTGAGCGGGGATGTCCCCTGAGCCGATATTTCATATCTGATAGAATGTGGTGCTCCGTTTCTTGTGAGCATGCTTGGCTAGTCCAAGAAGCCTAATAGGGGCGACACCATGTTCACCTTGAACCAAGGGTTCAAGGGTTACCACCTGCAGCGGCATCTTGGAGAACCCTATCTATCTGTTTTGTATCCTTTTCTGCACTACTTTAATAGGCAGGTACTATGCAATCAGATTCCTTTTTCTCTCTTCGAAAAAGCATCAGACAAGACATTCGTCAACTACGTAAAAACCTCTCCCCTGAACAACAATTGCGATTCGCCCTACAGGCCGCTGAGCGGGTTATGGAACATCCTAAAATCCTGCAAGCAAAAAAAATTGCCTTGTATCTCTCTTTTGATGGTGAACTAGATACACGCCCGTTGATTCAGCAACTCTGGCAACAAAATAAACAGGTCTATTTGCCGGTATTACACCCTTTCAGTCGGAATCATTTGCTGTTTCTTCGTTATCAGCCTGACACTCCTCTCATCCGGAATCAATTCAGGATAGAAGAACCGCCACTGGATATCCGGCAGGTTTTACCTGTTTCTGAGCTGGATATTATGTTTATTCCGCTCGTTGCTTTTGATCGTAGCGGGCAGCGCTTAGGGATGGGCGGAGGTTTCTACGACAGGACGCTTGCCAAATGGCAACAGCAAAACTTTTATCCAATTGGGTTAGCACATAATTTTCAACTGGTTGACTCATTACCCAGCGCAAGTTGGGATATTCCTTTACCTGAAATAATCACTCCAGAAAAAACATGGCGCTGGGTATAACCGCTGAAAATTATTTATTCTTAAATTTCAATGCGTAAGGGCTATAATAATAGCCCTTATATCATTTTAGTTAGTAAAGCATACGAGAGCGAATAGTACCAGGCAAAGCTTTTAGCTGTTGCAGGACTAATTCCGCCTGAGCCGGATTTTGCGTCATAATATCGATAACAACATAACCCATATCACCTTCAGTGCGCAGATATTGTGCCTCAATATTGATTTCCTGATCGGTGAAAACCTGGTTAATGCTGGTTAAGATACCCGGACGATTTTCGTGGATATGCAATAACCGATTGGTATCCTTCGCATGCAGAGGCAATGAAACTTCCGGGAAGTTTACTGCGGATAATGTAGAACCATTATCAGAATATTTAACCAGTTTACCTGCAACTTCATAACCGATGTTCTGTTGTGCTTCTTGCGTAGAACCACCGATATGAGGCGTCAGCAATACGTTGTCAAATTTGATTAGCGGTGAGACAAAAGGTTCGCTGTTTGTTGCCGGCTCTTCAGGGAAGACATCAATCGCAGCACCAGAAAGGTGCCCGATTTCCAGCGCTTCAGTCAGTGCAGGAATATCGATCACAGTACCACGTGATGCATTGATCAAAATCGAGCCCGGTTTCATCAGTTCTAATTCTGCCGCCCCAATCATGTTTTTGGTTGAATGAGTTTCAGGGACATGCAGACTGATAACATCACTCATATTTAGCAATTCCGATAAGTGATGAACCTGCTGAGCATTGCCCAGTGGTAGTTTGTGTTCCAAATCATAGAAATAAACATTAAGGCCGATACTTTCAGCCAAAACACTTAGCTGTGAGCCGATATGACCGTAGCCAATAATGCCCAGTTTTTTACCACGTGCTTCATAGCAGCCCGCTGCCTGTTTATTCCATATACCTTTATGAGCTTTTGCATTAGCTTCAGGAACCCGGCGCAACAGCAGCAACAGCTGCCCTAATACCATTTCAGCCACTGAGCGCGTATTAGAGAATGGGGCGTTGAATACGGGAATACCGCGTTTTGCTGCTGCGTTCAAATCAACCTGATTAGTACCGATGCAGAAACACCCGACTGCCACCAGCTTTTCAGCCGCCTCAAAAATTTCTTCAGTTAACTGAGTACGGGAACGGATCCCAACAAATTTAGCATCACGGATGGCTTCTTTCAGCTCTTCCGGCTCTAATGCCCCTTTATGATATTCAATATTGCTGTACCCTGCTGCCCGCAGATTGTCGACTGTGCTTTGATGAACACCTTCCAGCAGCAGAAACTTAATTTTTTCCTTTTCTAAAGATACCTTAACCATTTACCCGCCCTAGTTGTACTAACTTTCATAATGCCGATAGATTTCACTAAAATAACAAAAAAAACGTTAACAGCAATATAATCGTTTGCCTGTAAAACAGCATAAGAAACAGTAAAAAAGTTGTTACGCAAAGTAAAGGGTTTCGTTACAAGGTAAAATCAGGATTTTGAGGAAGATTTAATCAATAATACAATATATATATCTGAATTTTATTTTTTGAATAAGTCAGAAAATTTTTTAAGGGCAGAATATTCTGCCCTTCGCAAGCGGTTACTCTGTAATCGTTTTCACTCCGTTAGAACTGCCAACCAGTACGACATTCGCGCCACGATTAGCAAACAGGCCTACCGTTACTACTCCTGCAATCGCATTAATTTTATTTTCTAACTCGATAGGATTCAGAATGGCAAGATTGTGAACATCTAAAATAACGTTACCATTATCAGTGATAACATTCTGACGATAAACCGGCGTTCCTCCGAGTTTTACCAGCTCACGGGCAACGTAAGATCGAGCCATCGGGATAACTTCCACAGGTAACGGGAATTTACCCAACACGTCAACCTGTTTGGATTCATCAATAATACAAATGAATTTCTTTGCTACCGCAGCAATGATCTTCTCTCTGGTCAGTGCCGCACCACCACCTTTAATCATCTGCATTTGAGCATTAATTTCGTCAGCTCCGTCAACATAAATGTCTAAAGAGTCAACTTCATTACAGTCAAACACAGGGATGCCAAGACTTTTCAATTTCTCAGTTGATGCTTCTGAGCTGGATACCGCACCTTCGATTTGATCTTTCATTGTCCCCAGCGCATCAATAAAATGAGATGCCGTTGAACCGGTACCAACTCCCACAACTGTTCCCGGTTTAACATATTCCAGCGCTGCCCAGCCTACCGCTTTTTTCAGTTCATCCTGTGTCATATCAATCACTGCCTATAATCAATTACAAGAAAAATCCAGCCGCCAGTATAAACAATATTTTATCTTACCCTGTGAAAAAATATGGCATAGTGCTACCTAGACCGAAAAATATTTTGGGCACACAATATCATTCTATAATAAATACCATTCCAGAATAATCGAAGAGTTAATGACAAACGGAGAGCCTGATTTTCAATGAAACGTCCTGATTACCGATCCTTACAGGCGTTAGACGCCGTGATCCGCGAACGCGGCTTCGAACGTGCAGCCCAAAAGCTTTGTATTACTCAATCCGCCGTGTCCCAGCGTATCAAGCAATTAGAAAACTTATTTGGTCAACCACTCTTAGTGCGTACTGTTCCGCCCCGTCCTACAGAGCAGGGACAGAAATTGCTGGCGTTATTACATCAGGTGGAATTACTCGAAGCACAATGGCTCGGTGATGAGAATGGCAATGAAACTCCCCTGTTACTTTCTCTTGCGGTCAATGCAGATAGTCTGGCTACCTGGCTTTTACCGGCACTCCATCCGGTGCTTTCTGATTTACCCATCAGGCTCAATATTCAGGTGGAAGATGAAACCCGGACACAGGAAAGCCTGAGACGCGGGGAAGTTGTCGGAGCCATCAGTATTCAGTCACAACCACTGCCAAGCTGTCTGGTGGATAAATTAGGCGCTCTCGATTATCTCTTCGTCGCTTCTCCTAAATTTGCTGATCGCTTTTTCCCTAATGGAGTGACACGCTCTGCCTTATTGAAAGCACCAGCGGTTGCATTTGACCATCTGGATGATATGCATCAGGCCTTTTTACAGCAGTACTTTGATTTATCTCCGGGTAGTGTGCCCTGCCATATCGTTAACTCATCTGAAGCCTTTGTTCAATTAGCAAAACAAGGCACGACATGCTGTATGATCCCTCATTTACAAATTGACAGAGAACTAAAAGCAAGTGAATTAGTTGATTTAACACCCGGGCTGTACCAGCGCCGTATGCTTTACTGGCACCGGTTTGCCCCAGAAAGCAGTGCAATGAGAAAAGTCACTGACGCCCTGTTAAAACTTGGGCGCCAGATGTTACGTCAGGAAGATGAGATTAATTAACGCTGTAATTCAAAAACTGCATCAACGTGATCAGAAAACTCTATGCTTTGTGGTTCATAAGTTTCATCTGCTGAATCCCCTGCTGGTGCAGCTGCCATCTGAGTTGTCCTTAATTGCAGTCTGTTCATTGGATAAGGTACAGCTTCAGGGGGACGATAAGTGACACTATATACAGCACCTAACTTACTGTTAAAGCCTTTTGCCAGTTCAGTTGCCTGTTGAATCGCATTTGCGATCGCTTTCTGTCTGGCTTCACTACGATATAGCTGAGGATCAGCAACGCTGAATTGCACAGAATTAATTTCATTCAGTCCTGCTTTCAAAGCTCCATCCAGCAACGGATTCAGTTGATCCAATTTATGTACTTTGACTTCAACTGAGCGAGATGCGCTATACCCTATAATGGTCGATTTACCATTTTTCTGATCATATTGATATTCTGGCTGAGTCCGGATATTGGCCGCATTAATATCCTTTTTATCGATACCACTCGCCTTCAAAAAATCAAAATACTTGGCAACACGTGCATCAACTTTATGCTTGGCCTCGGTCGCGCTTTTCTGGCTCACTTTGACATGAATCATCAGAGTTGCCATATCCGGGGCTGCTTTGATTGTTGCACTACCAGAAGTAGATATATGTGGAACAGATGGTAATTCCGCCGCTGAAACTGACATACTGCCTACAGCCAGCATAACAGCAAATATCAGTGAGTTACGTTTCACTAAAACCTCCTTTCGGATATACCCACCCTCTTTCAAGCCACTGTTAACTCGAAACAAACTGGATATACAGCAAATAAATAAGCATTTTGGTCAGACTCTAATAACCTGTAACAGTCTAATAGGCTAGAAGATCCCAATAGACAGTATGACAAGCAATTTTCAGAAACATTAGCACACTATTTATAAAGAATTGTTTAAATTATAAAGAATTGTTTCAGTTAATTAAAAATCTGTAATCCCTGCTTCAATAAATTCCATGCGATATACCACATTACACATCCCACAAACAGATTAATGATGCGTTGAGAACGCGGTTGATTAAGGACTGGAGAAAACCACGCGGCGAGTATCGCCAATGCGAAAAACCAACTGATAGAGGCAGTCACTGCACCGATGGTAAACCACGGCCTCAACTCAGCTGATAATCTACCTCCAATGCTACCTAATACAACAAAGGTATCCAGATAAACATGAGGATTCAGCCAGGTGACTGCAAATAATGTCACAATAATCCGCCAGCGGCTTTGAACAACCACATCTTTATTGGACAGTGAAAAATCCGCAAATAATGCGACCCGAAAAGCCCCCCATCCATACCATAAGAGGAATGCAACGCCTCCCCATGTCACCGCCTGTAACAGAAAAGTAGATTGCCCAAGTAGGGCACTTCCACCAAAGATCCCAGCCATAATCAGAATCATGTCACTGATGGCACATAATGCGGCACTCATCAGATGAAATTGTTTTTTACTGCCCTGCTGCATCACAAAAACATTTTGGGGTCCAAGTGGGATGATCATTGCAGCACTAAGAAAAAAGCCCTGAATTAACGTCGAAAACATGCAGAAATTCCTAATAATTATTCAATAAAATGAGGTCTATCTGCATATTAGGCAAACACATTCATTAGTAAAAATTAATTATTCTTATTCATCATTAATAAAATTAATAAATCACTGAGCAGGTAAACAGTCCGCCTGATTATTTCCTTCCGCATGTGACGGACGGTTGAAGTATACCATGCTACATATAGCCCTTGATTAAGGGGGGATAGAGACATACTCTTCCCCTCGCGGTTTATTTTTATTTGAACATGAACGCAGCTGCCAAGCTAAAAAACATTTTTTTCACTTTTATTCTTATTTCAATTACCGAAATGTTTTCCTTTTCTAAATAAAAATAAAGAGCTTCCTATGAAAAATATCACAAAAGTTTCATTAATTAGCCTGCTTATTTCGAATAGCGCTTTTGCCGCAAATTATGTCCTGACCAACGACAATATTAAGATCTCGTTTGAAGAGCCTAAGTCTGTCGTTACGATTCAGGATAAACCGTTCCACCGCCAGATCACATCACAGGAACTCTTTTTCCTAACACTGCCAAATCAAGATGTGATTCATACCGCTGATTTTAAAATCAAACATATAGAACAACGGGATAACGCAATTAAGATTGATTATTCCCACAAGGATTTTAACGTCACCGTCGTACTGAGCATGCTGAAAAAGAAATATGCCAGCATTAATTACACTATCACTGCGGTAGGTAAACCCAGAGAAATTACTAACATCACCTTCTTCCCAACTAAGCAGCAATCTCCGGCACCTTATATTGATGGCGAAATCAACAGCTCACCAATCATTGCCAACCCATTTGTCATTCTGCCCAAAAAACCTTTTGTGAATACCAATGTCCATGAAGCAAGCAGTAGCCTGAACGTCGAGCTGAAAATGGCTATCCAGCCTAAAATTCCGCTCAGCTATACTCTCTTCCTTGGCACCTTTCCGGAAACCAATCAACTACGCCGCAGTGTTAACCAACTGATCAACACACTGCGACCACGTCCATATAAACCCTATCTACACTACAATAGCTGGATGGATATAGGCTTTGGCTCCGCCTACACCGAACAAGATGTATTGAAACGGATAGATGAATGGAATAAAGAATTCATTACCGGACGTGGTGTGAAGCTTGATGCCTTTCTACTGGATGATGGCTGGGATGACCTCACTGGCAGATGGCTGTTTAGCCCTGCCTTCAGCCATTTCGATACCATTAGAAACAAAGCAGCCAGCCTGCACAGTTCAATAGGTTTGTGGCTTTCCCCATGGGGTGGCTATGGTGAATCAGGCAAAACCCGCGTCTCGCATGCCAAAGAATATGGTTTTGAAACAGCTAATGGAGGGTTCGCTCTCTCTGGTCCAAATTATTTCAAAAGCTTTAACGCCCAAGTTCTTAACCTCATCAAAAATGAACACATTACTTCCTTCAAGCTGGACGGTATGGGTAATGCCAATTCGCATATTAAAGGTAGCCCGTTTGCTTCCGATTTCGATGCCTCGATTGCCCTCATTAATAATATGCGAGCGGCTAACAAGGATCTGTTCATCAACCTGACAACCGGCACCACTGCCAGCCCTTCCTGGCTGTTCTACGCCGATTCTATCTGGCGTCAGGGTTCTGATATCAATTTAGACGGTAAAGGTTCGCCAGCTCAGAAGTGGGTCACTTACCGTGATGCAGAGACTTATCGCTCGATTGTGAAAAAGAGTCCGTTATTACCACTTAATTCATTGATGTACCACGGCATCGTCAGCGCGAAAAGCTCCTATGATGGACTGGAGAAGGTACAAACGGATGGTGATTTCGCCGATCAGGTCTGGAGCTACTTCGCCACCGGTTCACAGCTACAAGAGCTATATATCACACCGTCTATGCTGAATAAGGCCAAATGGGATACGCTGGAGAAAGCGGCTAAGTGGTCACGGAGCAATTCAGATGTACTGATAGATAGCCACTGGATAGGCGGCGATCCCCATGCACTGAAAATTTACGGCTGGGCATCATGGAATAAACGTAAAGCAATTCTCGGTCTTCGCAATCCGTCAGATAAAGAACAAACATATTATCTGGATATGGCAAAAGACTTTGAAATCCCGAGAGGAGAAACCTCGCATTTCAGACTAATCCCCGTATACGACAATAACTCCACTGTACCGGAAAACTATACCAAAGCTGTCACCGTGACACTAAAACCGCTGGAAATGCTTGTATTTGAAGCCGTACCTATGAAGTAAGCAACACCGACTTCTCTGATTAAAAATTTAAATGCCGTTTAAGCAAACTCTGACTTGGTGTGAGTGTATCTATTTCTCACACCAAGTATTTCTTACATCAAAATTTTTGGTTAATTGTCTGTGTTCTTCTGCAAAGCAATCTGTTGCTGATGAAGATAAACATCCATTTGTGGGAAAGGAATACCAATCTTATGTTTATCTAAAGCTCGCTTGAAGTTTTCCATCAGATCCCAATAAACACTCCAGGCATCACCATTGGTTGTCCATACACGTACAATAAAATTAAGTGATGAAGGTGCCATTTCATGCAACCGAATAGTTACACCTTTGTCATGCTGGATACGGTTATCCGCTTGAATAACATCACCCAATACTTTTTTAACTTCATCAATATCTGCGTCATATGCCACACCGACCATAATCTGAGTACGGCGGTTTGGTTCACGGCTGGTATTGATTATATTATTTGTAATAATCTTTCCATTAGGGATAACAATGATACGATCATCTGCCGTACGTAATGTTGTAGAGAAAATCTGCACCTGTACGACCGTCCCTTCCACTGACCCAATGATGACATACTCACCAACACGAAGCGGGCGGAAAATAACCAGCAGCACACCTGCCGCAAAATTTGATAATGAGCCCTGTAATGCCAGACCAACAGCCAAACCGGCGGCACCAATAACCGCAATAACAGATGCAGTCTGGATCCCTAACCTTCCGAGAACGGCAATGATAGTAAACGCGATAATGGCATAACGAATTATGGCTGATAAAAAGTCAGAAATAGTCGTATCAACACCACGTAACGACATAACGCGTTTCACTGCCTTACATGCCAGCTTGGCAATAGACAGACCGACTATCAGAATTAAAATGGCAAATACGATATTCATTGCATACTGGATCAGTATTTCTTGATTATTGACCAGCCAATGTGTTGCTTTATCTATCTCACCGGACAGATTGATCTCTTCCATAAAAGCCTACCTTTTTTTGTTGGAACCTATCTACATGAACACGAAAGCGATGGAATAGAAATTATGGCAGAAAGCAGCATGGATTGAACATAACCACTTACCCTTTATTTTTTTGCAAAACAAAATCTCTATAATTTGCCAGCATATCGATAAAATCATCTGTACCGCAAAATGCCAGACTTTCGTTATCGTAGTAACTCATTCCCTCTTCCATTTCTTCAGTATCAAACTGGAGTTGATTGGCTCTTATCATGATTTCTTCTTCATTCATTAACAGTGTGTATTCATGACCGTTCAATTGCCACTGGCGTGCACTGCCTTTTATTTCTATCAGCGCTGAGGTTATTTTCTCTAATATGCTCAAATCGTCTTTCACCTCCTCATTAAGCCAATGGCCAATAGCTTCATGATCCATTGAAAAACGAGCTGTAACCTGACCAGTGATATCCTGCATAAATTCATATTCCATCACATACCTCCACATTTTACTTATCTCAATCACATCCGGATTTTAAACATTTCCGATGCTCCCACCTCAGAGCCAGCCCACAAACTGACACAAAATCTGCCGCAAAAATCAGGCACAAAAAAGGGAGGCATGTGCCTCCCTTATTCATTCAGCAATATACTTTTTTATACGGCAGTTTGGAAGATAACATCATCCGCTTTTTCAGTATACTCGTTCAACTGATCAAAATTGAGGTAGCGGTAAGTATCTGCTGCGGTTTCATCAACTTTCTCCATGAATTGCAGATACTCTTCCGGCGTTGGCAGACGCCCCAGTAATGAAGCCACAGCCGCCAGTTCCGCAGATGCAAGATAAACATTAGCTCCTGCACCTAAACGGTTCGGGAAGTTACGTGTTGAAGTAGAAACCACCGTAGCACCATCAGCAACCCGGGCCTGGTTACCCATACACAATGAACAACCCGGAATTTCGATACGCGCCCCACTCTTACCAAAGACACTGTAATAGCCTTCTTCGGTCAATTGAGCCGCATCCATTTTAGTTGGCGGAGCAACCCACAGACGAGTTGGTAACTGACCTTTATGCTGATCGAGTAACTTACCGGCAGCACGGAAGTGACCAATGTTTGTCATACAGGAGCCGATAAACACTTCATCGATTTTGCTGTTAGCAACATCTGATAACAAGCGGGCATCATCCGGATCATTGGGTGCACACAAAATAGGCTCTTTGATCTCAGCCAGATCAATCTCAATCACTGCGGCATATTCTGCATCTGTATCCGCCTCGAGTAACTGAGGATCTTTCAGCCAGTTTTCCATACCAATAATACGGCGTTCCAGCGTCCGGCGATCGCCGTAACCTTCTGCAATCATCCATTTCAACAGAATAATGTTGGATTGCAGGTATTCAATAATCGGTGACTTATCCAGTTTTATCGTACAGCCCGCAGCAGAACGTTCGGCAGATGCATCTGCCAGTTCAAATGCCTGCTCAACTTTGAGTTCTGGCAAACCTTCAATTTCCAGAATACGGCCAGAGAAAATATTTTTCTTACCTTTTTTCTCTACGGTTAATAAACCTTGCTGGATCGCATAGTAAGGAATGGCATGAACCAGATCACGCAAAGTGATACCCGGTTGCATTTTCCCTTTAAAACGCACTAATACAGATTCCGGCATGTCCAACGGCATAACTCCCGTTGCCGCTGCAAATGCAACCAAACCAGAACCCGCAGGGAAAGAAATACCAATAGGGAAACGGGTGTGAGAGTCACCGCCTGTACCTACGGTATCCGGCAGTAACATACGATTCAGCCATGAATGGATAATGCCATCACCCGGGCGCAGAGATACGCCGCCACGGTTCATGATGAAGTCAGGTAATGTATGATGGGTCGTCACATCAACAGGTTTTGGATAAGCAGCAGTATGGCAGAATGACTGCATGACCAGATCCGCGGAGAAGCCCAGACAGGCCAAATCTTTCAACTCATCACGGGTCATTGGCCCGGTTGTATCCTGCGAACCAACAGAGGTCATCTTCGGTTCACAATATTCTCCCGGACGGATCCCGGTAGTACCACAGGCACGGCCAACCATTTTCTGCGCCAGTGTGAAACCGCGGTTACTTTTCTCAACAGTTTTTGCCTGACGGAAAACATCACTGTATGGTAACCCTAAAGATTCGCGGGCTTTGGTTGTCAGGCCACGACCTATAATTAATGGAATTCGGCCTCCGGCACGTACTTCATCAATCAGTACATCTGTTTTCAGTTCAAAAGTTGACAATACTTCATTGGTATCATGAAGGCGGATCTCACCTTTATATGGGTAGATATCAATTACATCTCCCATATTCAGTCGGGATACATCAACTTCAACCGGCAATGCGCCAGCATCTTCCATCGTGTTGAAGAAGATTGGAGCAATTTTTCCACCCAATACAACGCCGCCGCCACGTTTATTCGGCACAAACGGGATATCTTCCCCCATAAACCACAAAACAGAGTTTGTAGCAGATTTACGGGAAGAACCGGTTCCCACAACATCCCCTACATAGGCCAGAGGATGACCTTTTTCATTGAGTTCTTCAATTTGCTTGATTGGGCCAACAACGCCAGCCTGATCAGGCACGATACCTTCACGGGAATTTTTCAGCATTGCTAACGCATGTAATGGAATATCGGGGCGTGACCACGCATCTGGTGCAGGAGAAAGATCATCCGTATTAGTTTCACCAGTGACCTTGAAGACCGTAGCAGTAATTTTCTCAGCCAGTGCCGGACGTTGCAGGAACCATTCTGCATCTGCCCATGACTGGATAATTTGTTTGGCATGTGGATTACCTGCTTTCGCTTTTTCTTCCACATCATAGAAACTGTCGAACATCAGTAAAGTGTGAGACAGAGCCTTAGCGGCAATGGGTGCCAGTTTTTCATCATCGAGAGCGTCAATCAGAGCATGGATATTGTACCCACCCTGCATGGTTCCCAATAATTCAATCGCTTTTTCCGGTGTAATAAGTGGTGAAGTCGTTTCACTCTTCGAGATTGCAGCAAGAAAGCCCGCTTTTACATAAGCAGCTTCATCAACACCGGGGGGAACTCGGTTCGTCAACAGATCTAGCAGGAAATCTTCTTCACCTTGAGGTGGGTTCTTCAGTAATTCGACCAGCGCGGCTGCTTGAGCTGCGTCTAATGGCTTAGGGACGATGCCTTGCTCGGCACGTTCGGCTACGTGCCTACGGTATTCTTCTAGCACGACTAACTCCTCGCTCTCATTGTCTTTTATATGCCCGGCTGTCTGCACCCGGTAACGATCACCATGAAATGACCATTAGGGATGCCAGGTCAGAGGATTTGCTCACATAACATCAAAATTATGCCGAGCTTCGGGCAATTAGCATACCAAAATTTGAATGGCATGTTAATTCATTCACATAAAATCAACATTGGAGTGCAGTAAAGTTCTGGATAGAGGTGCATAAAGCGTGTATTTAAGATTTAAATACTATTTGTTGATGTTTTGTCCTGAAAACCTCTTATCTCTATTTATATTTATGAAAATAATTAGATGAGGAAAACAGCAGACTCTCCATGCAAGAGCTAATTAACAACAAAATAAATAAGAAACGGCTCCTATAATAGAAGCCGCCTATATTCACTGCAAAAATAACGCAAAATCTAATGCATTATTTCTTTTTCTTTGCCTTAGGGTTTGGCAAGTCAGTGATGCTGCCTTCGTACATTTCAGCAGCCATACCGATTGATTCGTACAGAGTCGGGTGAGCGTGAACAGTCAGAGCGATATCTTCTGCATCACAACCCATCTCGATAGCCAGACCGATTTCACCCAGCAGTTCGCCACCGTTAGTACCAACAATAGCGCCACCGATGATACGGTTACTTTCTTTATCGAAAATCAGTTTAGTCATACCATCTGAACAATCAGATGCGATTGCACGACCGGAAGCAGCCCATGGGAAAGTTGCAGTTTCGTAACTGATGCCTTTCTCTTTCGCTTCTTTCTCAGTCAGACCAACCCATGCAACTTCTGGCTCGGTGTAAGCAATGGATGGGATCACTTTTGGATCGAAATAATGTTTCTTACCGGAGATAACTTCAGCAGCAACATGGCCTTCATGAACACCTTTGTGTGCCAGCATTGGCTGACCAACGATGTCACCGATAGCGAAGATATGAGGTACGTTAGTACGCATTTGCTTATCAACATTGATAAAGCCACGCTCATCAACAGCAACACCTGCCTGACCAGCATCGATCAGTTTACCGTTTGGTACACGGCCGATAGCAACCAGAACCGCGTCATAACGCTGAGGTTCTGCCGGTGCTTTTTTACCTTCCATTGTCACGTAGATACCATCTTCTTTGGCTTCTACAGCAGTCACTTTGGTTTCCAGCATCAGATTGAATTTCTTGCTGATACGCTTAGTGAATACTTTAACAACGTCTTTGTCCGCAGCAGGGATAACCTGATCGAACATTTCAACCACGTCAATCTGAGAACCCAGAGCGTGATAAACAGTGCCCATTTCCAGACCGATGATACCGCCGCCCATAACCAGCATGCGTTCCGGAACTGTTTTCAGCTCCAGCGCATCAGTAGAATCCCATACGCGAGGGTCATCATGCGGAATGAATGGCAGCTGAATTGGGCGTGAACCCGCTGCAATAATGGCATTATCAAAATTAATCGTTGTTGCGCCATTCTCGCCTTCAACTACCAGAGTGTTAGCACCTGTGAATTTACCAACACCGTTAACAACGTTAACTTTACGGCCCTTAGCCATGCCACCCAGACCACCTGTCAACTGGGAAATAACTTTTTCTTTCCAGAGACGGATTTTATCGATATCAGTTTGTGGCTCACCAAACACGATACCGTGTTGTGCCAGCGCTTTTGCTTCTTCAATTACTTTAGCAACGTGAAGCAATGCTTTAGATGGGATACAACCAACGTTAAGGCAAACACCACCCAGAGTAGAGTAGCGCTCAACCAGAACGGTATCCAAACCTAAGTCTGCACAACGAAAAGCAGCAGAATACCCTGCTGGGCCTGCTCCAAGCACCACTACCTGGGCTTTAATTTCAGTACTCATCATGACCTCTTAATTGTTTGTCCGGCGGGTCAGACGAAAAAAAACCATATTCCACCGGGACGTACACACCGCGAGCAGTTTACAGAATTGTAAATAACCTGAAAAGCGCGTTAACGTGACGGAAATCTCAACCTGTCAGATACAAGTATAAAATTTCCATCACTGTCGTAATTATTAGGCCGGCTATTCACCGGCCTTTGCATTACATCACCAGACGGCGAATATCGCTCATCAACTGATTAATATAAGTGATGAAACGAGCACCATCAGCTCCATCGATCACACGGTGGTCGAAAGACAGAGACATAGGCAGGATCAGACGAGGAACGAATTCCTTGCCATTCCAGACCGGCTTCATAGAAGAACGGGACAGACCCATAATCGCAACTTCTGGCGCGTTCACGATTGGTGCAAAGCCGGTTGTACCGATACCACCCAGGCTGGAAATGGTGAAGCAGCCGCCCTGCATGTCGGAAGCAGTCAGTTTACCAGCACGAGCTTTCTTAGATACTTCCGCCAGTTCTCTTGACAGTTCCATGATGCCTTTTTTGTTAACATCTTTGAATACAGGAACAACCAGACCGTTAGGTGTATCAACCGCAATACCGATGTTGACGTATTTTTTCAGGATCAGCTTTTGGCCATCTTCAGAGATAGAGCTGTTAAAGCGAGGCATTGCTTCCAGTGCTTTCGCAGCCGCTTTCATGACGAATACCAGCGGAGTGATTTTCACACCCAGCTGTTTCTTCTCTGCTTCTTTGTTTTGCTGTTTACGGAATTCTTCAACTTCAGTGATATCCGCTTCATCGAACAGGTTAACGTGAGGGATCATTACCCAGTTACGGCTCAGGTTTGCACCGGAGATTTTCTGGATACGGCTCATTTCAACTTCTTCGATTTCACCAAACTTGCTGAAATCAACTTTCGGCCAAGGCAGCATACCAGGTAAGCCACCGCCCGCAGCCGCTGGTGCCGCTTCAGCGCGCTTGATCGCATCTTTCACATAAGCCTGAACGTCTTCGCGCAGGATACGACCTTTACGACCAGTACCTTTAACTTTAGCAAGGTTTACACCGAATTCACGAGCCAGACGGCGAATAACCGGAGTTGCATGAACGTAGGCGTCATTTTCTGCAAACTCATTTTTGCCTTCTGCTGGCTTAGCCGCAGCCGGAGCTGGTGCTGCTTTCGCCGGTGCAGCCGCAGGAGCCGGAGCCGCTGTAGGTGCTGCCACAGGTGCTGCGCCTGCAACTTCAAATACCATGATCAGAGAGCCAGTTTTTACTTTATCACCAACCGCGATTTTGATCTCTTTCACAGTACCTGCGAATGGCGCAGGCACTTCCATGGAAGCCTTGTCACCTTCAACAGTGATCAGTGACTGCTCTTCAGCAATGGTGTCACCCACTTTAACCATGATTTCGGTAACTTCAACTTCATCACCACCGATATCCGGTACATTAACTTCTTTTGCCGCAGATGCCGCAGGCGCTGCTGCTGGAGCAGGAGCTGCTGCCGGAGCTGGCGCTGCACCAGAACCCGCGACTTCAAATACCATGATCAGAGAGCCGGTTTTCACTTTATCGCCAACCGCAATTTTGATCTCTTTCACAGTACCTGAGAATGGCGCAGGCACTTCCATAGAAGCCTTGTCACCTTCAACAGTCAGCAGAGATTGCTCTTCAGTGATGGTATCACCGACTTTTACCATGATTTCGGTAACTTCAACTTCATCACCACCGATATCCGGTACAGTAACTTCTTTGCTTTCAGCTGCAACAGGCGCTGCTGCCGGAGCTGCTTCCTGCTGTACAGGTGCTGCTTCTGCTGCACCAGTTGCGGATTCAAAGATCATAATCAGTTTGCCGGTTTCAACTTTGTCACCAACTGTAACTTTGATCTCTTTAACCACACCCGCCTGTGGAGAAGGAACTTCCATAGAAGCCTTGTCACCTTCAACAGTGATCAGTGACTGTTCTACTTCTACTGTGTCACCAACTTTCACCAGAATCTCGGTAACTTCAACTTCATCTGCACCAATATCAGGCACGTTAATTTCGATAGACATTAATCTTTACCTCTTATGCCAGACGTGGGTTAACTTTTTCTGGGTTGATGCTGTATTTTTTGATGGCTTCTTCAACCACTTTCACATCAACTTCGCCACGTTTAGCCAATTCACCCAGAGCAGCAACAACCACGTAAGAAGCATCAACTTCAAAGTGGTGACGCAGGTTTTCACGGCTGTCAGAACGACCGAAGCCGTCAGTACCCAGTACGCGGAATTCGCTTGCTGGTACAAAGTTACGAACCTGCTCAGCAAACAGCTTCATGTAATCGGTAGAAGCAACTGCTGGTGCTTCGTTCATGATCTGAGCGATATAAGGAACGCGTGGTTCTTCTGATGGGTGCAGCATGTTCCAACGCTCACAATCCTGACCATCACGAGCCAGTTCAGTGAAGGAAGTTACGCTATAAACGTCAGAAGCAACACCGTACTCGTCAGACAGGATCTTAGCTGCTTCACGAACGTGACGCAGGATAGAACCGGAGCCCAACAACTGAACTTTACCTTTCGCGCCTTCCATGCTTTCCAGTTTATAGATACCTTTACGGATACCTTCTTCAGCACCTTCCGGCATTGCTGGCATGTGGTAGTTTTCGTTCAGAGTGGTGATGTAGTAGTAGATGTTTTCTTGTTTCTCACCATACATACGCTCCAGACCGTCATGCATGATAACAGCCACTTCATAAGCGAACGCTGGATCATAAGAGATACAGTTAGGAATAGTCAGAGACTGAATATGGCTATGACCATCTTCGTGTTGCAGACCTTCACCGTTCAGAGTCGTACGACCGGAAGTACCACCAACCAGGAAGCCGCGAGCCTGCTGATCACCAGCAGCCCAGCACAAATCACCAATACGCTGGAATCCGAACATGGAGTAGTAGATGTAGAACGGGATCATCGGCAGGTTATTGGTGCTGTAAGAAGTTGCAGCCGCCAGCCAAGATGATGCCGCACCCAGTTCGTTGATACCTTCCTGCAGGATCTGACCTTTAGCGTCTTCTTTATAGTATGCAACCTGCTCACGGTCCTGCGGGGTATACTGCTGACCATTCGGGCTGTAGATACCGATCTGACGGAACAGACCTTCCATACCGAAAGTACGCGCTTCGTCAGCAATGATTGGAACCAGACGATCTTTGATAGACTTGTTCTTCAGCATTACGTTCAGGGCACGAACGAAAGCGATAGTGGTAGAAATTTCTTTGGATTGCTCTTCCAGCAGAGAGTTGAACTCTTCCAGTGCCGGGATTTCCAGTTTGTCGTCGAAGTTAACACGACGGCTTGGCAGGTAACCACCCAGTGCATTACGACGCTCATGCAGATATTTAGCTTCTTCTGAGTCTTTGTCGAAAGTCACGTATTGCAGGTTTTCAACTTGCTCATCAGATGCAGGCACATTGAAACGATCACGGAACTGGCGAACGCCTTCCATGTTCATTTTCTTAACCTGATGAGCAATGTTTTTACCTTCAGCGGTATCACCCATGCCGTAACCTTTAACGGTCTGAGCCAGGATTACAGTTGGTTGGCCTTTCGTTTCCTGCGCTTTATTCAGTGCAGCGTAAACTTTCTTAGGATCATGACCACCACGGTTCAGAGCCCAAATCTCGTCATCAGTCATATCTTTGACCAATTCCGCAGTTTCTGGGTAACGACCGAAGAAGTGTTTACGGACATAAGCACCATCTTTAGACTTGAATGTCTGATAGTCGCCGTCCAGAGTTTCGTTCATCAGCTGAACCAGTTTACCGCTGGTATCTTTACGCAGCAGTGCATCCCAACGCTCGCCCCACAGGACTTTCAGTACCTGCCAGCCAGCGCCTGCGAAGATGCCTTCCAGTTCATTAACAATTTTACCGTTACCAGTTACTGGGCCATCCAGACGCTGTAAGTTACAGTTGATGATAAATACCAGGTTGTCCAGTTTTTCACGGGTTGCGATAGTGATCGCACCTTTGGATTCTGGCTCATCCATCTCACCGTCGCCCAGGAAAGCATAAACGGTTTGTTTAGACGTATCTTTCAGACCACGGTTTTCCAGATACTTCAGGAATTTAGCCTGATAAATTGCAGAGATTGGGCCCAGACCCATTGAAACAGTCGGGAACTGCCAGAAGTCAGGCATCAGTTTAGGGTGCGGATAAGAAGACAGACCGTTACCACCGATTTCCTGACGGAAGTTGTTCATCTGCTCTTCAGTCAGGCGACCTTCAAGGAATGCACGAGCATAAACGCCCGGAGAAATGTGGCCCTGGAAGTAAACCAAGTCGCCGCCATCATTATCATTACGAGCGCGGAAGAAATGGTTAAAGCAAACTTCATAAACAGTAGCGGAAGACTGGAATGAAGCCATGTGACCGCCCAGCTCCAAATCTTTCTTGGATGCACGCAGAACAGTCATGATGGCATTCCAGCGAATTGCAGAACGAATACGGCGCTCCAAATCCAGATTACCAGGGTAAGCCGGCTCATCCTCAACCGGAATAGTGTTGATGTAATCACGGCTTGCAGTACCAGCTGCTACACTAACACCACCTTTACGTGCTTCGTTCAAAACCTGATCAATCAGGAATTGAGCGCGTTCAACACCTTCTTCACGGATGACCGATTCGATCGCCTGTAACCAGTCGCGAGTTTCGATCGGATCCACGTCATTTTTCAAAATATCTGACATGGTGTGTTCCTTATCTGTTATCTATTTCTAATGGTTGTTTTGGAGCCTATCTTCTGGTCATACCCTTTGACATTCAGTCAGTCATGACCGGAAGATAGGCCCTGCTATATGTTGCCGCTAAAACTCTTCAAAAAGAGCATAACGACTGTACAGACGCAGCAGCCAGGATCTGCACAGTCAATTTAGGTCCTACCCCATTTGGGAGTTGTTTTAATCCATGACGCCCCGGAGGATAGGCTCTTATTCCTGATGTTGTTGGAGCCGTCTCTGTGAGCGCTCACGACGAGTATGCTCACGAGTCAGATCCAATAAAACTTCTTCAATGAAAGACAAATGACGATGCGAAGCTTCACGGGCTTTTTCCGGTTCTTTCGCCATTATCGCGTGAAAAATCGCTGCCCTATGGTCACTCACTGCCGCCAGCATTTCTTTACGGGTATAAATGAACTCGAAATTGCGCCGGATATTTTGTTCCAGCATCGGGATCATACAACGCAGTAAATGCAGCAAAACCACATTATGTGCTGCTTCTGTGACAATAAGTTGATATTGCAGAACTGCATCAGATTCCGCACCAATATTCCCGCTTTGCTGTGCTTCCTGAATCGCGAGATGGCTTTCCTTAATGCGTTTAAAATCTTCATCTGTTCCTCTGAGCGCCGCATAATAAGCTGCGATACCTTCCAGCGCATGACGTGCTTCGAGGAGATCAAATTGTGATTCCTGATTCTCTGCAATAAGTTGGGCGAGCGGGTCACTGAAACTTTGCCAGAGATTATTCTGTACAAAAGTTCCTCCACCCTGACGACGGAAAAGAAACCCTTTGGCTTCTAGTTTTTGAATGGCTTCGCGCAATGAAGGACGTGATACCTCAAACTGCTTCGCCAGCTCACGCTCAGGCGGCAGCTTTTCCCCGGGGCGCAACGAGCCCTCGAGAATGAGGTTTTCCAGACGCTGCTCAATCACATCTGATAACTTTGGTTGGCGAATTTTGCTATAAGCCATATCTGCTGTAAGCCATTCAGTAAGTAAGTGTTACTTTGAACAATTTATGGTTGAACTATACCCCTATACCCTGTTTAACAGAGTATTCAGACTAACCTTCAGTTGATCGACCTCATTCAATTAACCTCGCTTAGCCGGGATTTAGTCAATTGGTAATACCAATTTAGAATACAGGCCATAAAGTAACAAAGTATTCACTAGCTGTCTATAAAGACCTTGGGCTAAATCATAAAAACCTGCAAATTTTAACAAATTATTTTAATTTTTATCAGAAAATTATAACCAAATGGGATTTTTAGTCAGTAAAACAGGTAGGAGTGGTAAAGATACAGATTAAATTCATTAGTCATTGTTATAATTTATTTAATATATTGATTCTTTTGTTTATTTGTTATTTAAATTTATACATTACTATTTAACTTACACAATATAGTGAAAAATTAAGCGTTATAGTGCTTGTTACTTATCATGACAGCACCATTATTAAGTTATTAACAGAACTTAATTTAAAATAGTTAATCACAAAAATATATTAAATATTTTACTGTGTAACCAATCTACCGTGCAGATTTCATACTGAATCGTTTTATTACAGTTGTAGACAAGATAGCAGTGGCAAACCAATGCAGTGGCAGTAACAAGTAGTCAAAAACACATATAAAACACGTTAAATACAATACCCCTCCCTTCAGGAATAACAAAAATATTATGGACATTTCTTAAGTGGTTAATTTAAGTGCCAACTCAGGGAATATTCTAACGTTTCAGGATGAATATATACCCAATAGATTTCGAGTTGAGTCACGTCGGCAAATGCAAATAGAGTCGGTTATCAGTAACATAGCGAACTATGTATATCTAACTGAAAAACCAGCCAACGCAGAAGTTACTCTAAAGATTAAGGGTATACTCAGGCTAATTTGATATATACCAACATATTTCAAGTTGTCTAACTGGGGTCAATGATGCCCATTAGCAGTATCACTAGCCGGAAGCTACAACCTGAAAAAATGAACGGTATAAAAATCCTTTTAAAGTAATTCCCGCCAGATGTCACATATAGACACAGGCGGGATTTTTTTATGCTAGCGCCCCATAAATCGTCAACAGTGCGACAATAATCACAATGGTAAATGTTGCTTTTTTCGCAATTTTTACTGCAGCAAGGGGGCTATTCAAAAGATCTAAATGAGGTTCCTTGCTCAATGCAAATTGAGCCAATTGACTGACCACTTTATATTGTGATGTCCGCAAATCACTCAGTGATGCAATCCAGGCCGGTAACGCTTTTTCCCCATGCCCTAGCAAAGCATAAGCAATACCCGCCAAACGTGCTGGTACCCAATCCAAACAATTTAATAGCGCATCAACCCCGGATTGCGCACGCTGCACAGAAGTTCTGCATTGCACCAACCATCTTTGATAAGCTCTCAGGAAACAATATCCCATTAAAATGGCCGGACCAAACTCGCCCATAACAACTAACCAGAAAATCGGGGCAAGATAATAGCGGAAATTTATCCAGATCAATGCGTTCTGTATTTCACGCAATCGATCATCTTTTGTCATCTCAGCCGGGTTCTGTTGCCTTATGAGTAAATTTGTAAGATGAATATTCTGTTGCTCTAAATCACCAGTGCGTACAGAACGGAGATATTCACGATAACTATGGCGCAAAGAGCCGGCACCAATACATAACAAGCTAATCATGATGCATAACAGGATCGCAGGGATACCAAAAGCAATAACACTCAGTACATCAATAATTTTCCAGGTCAAAAAAGCAACCACAAATGCCATCACTAAACTGACCCACAGTGAATATACTTTTACTCTGGCAAAAAAAGGAGACAGATAATGTTCTAACTGCCAGTGATCTCCCATCTTAAAAATGCGTTCCCATGCCAGTATTAACAATAGAATAAAGAGAGTCATCCAACTCGCTCCTTTAATAGCTGCCGATACTGTTCCCAGTAAAAATAAGGCCCTGGGTCAGTTTTCCTGCCCGGAGCAATATCACTGTGACCTGTAATATTATTACGGATATCAGGATAATGACTGATAAGTAACTCAGTCACCTCAGCCAGCTTAGTGTACTGAATTTCAGTAAATGGCTCGTAATCTGTACCTTCTAACTCAATGCCTATTGAAAAATCATTGCACGTTTCCCGCTCACAATAACAGGAAACCCCTGCATGCCAGGCTCTTTTGTCGAAAGGAACATATTGCACAACTTCACCATCACGACGAATCAAACAGTGCGCAGAAACCCTTAATCCTTTTATTTCCTGAAAGAAAGGGGCTTCATTCGGATCTAACGTCCCCATAAATAGCTGATCAATATACGGCCCGCCAAACTTACCGGGCGGTAAACTAATGTTATGTATAACCAATAATGATGGGATTTCCCCTGCTGGACGCAGATCATAATGCGGTGAAATCACCTTTCTGGCATCAACAATCCACCCTTCATGCAACCTCATACCCTAGATTCCTCCATCTTTCAAAACCTATTGAGTATATACCCTATGAATTTCAAGATGCAGCCAAAGTGTAACAGGTTGGGTTTTTCAATCGAGGAGTATTTTTGTTCATATTTTCATTTGCGAGCAAGCTCGAAAACTTCCTGGTATAAAATGTAATTAATAATTATTTTCTTTGAATCGCTTCCATAAATTTCATTTATCTTATTTTATTTTTTAAGAAAACCTTCATTCTAACTGGCATCAGCAAATAATAAATATCATGCTTCTATTTTAAAAAATAATAGAGCCATGTAGAGATCGAATAAAAAACACAAAATGAGGAAGCAATAATATGAATCAACAAGGATTTACATTAATGGAAGTTATGGTGGTAATGGCAATAGTGTCTATCCTCGGTGCGATTGGTATCCCTAGTTATCAGGGATATATCCAAAAGGCAGCACTGACTGATATGCTACAATCTATTGTTCCTTATAAATCTGGCATCGACATTTGTCATTTTGAAACCGGAAATTACAAAGAATGCAGTTCTGGGCATAAATCAATTCCATCAGGATTTAATAGCCGTTACATCAATACAATTACAGTAAAAGAAGGAGAAGCAAATATTATTGGACAGAAAAACCTCAGTGGCCTGAGTATCACCTTAAAACCAGAGCAAGATACCAAAATCGGTATGACTCACTGGCAAGTTATGTGCCATTCTGAAAGTGAATCGTTAAAAAAAAAATGTCAGGAAACATTTAAGTTTTAAAAAAAGCAAAAACAAACATATTAGAATTTAAATTATAACGTAAATATAGCCCTCCACTGAAAGTGTAAACAGCCTTATATTTACAAAAACAGCCATTCATTTTTAAAACCAAAGGAATATGTTAAATGAGAAATATGGAAAGCAACTTAATGGAAAAAGAAATTGACGAATTATGCCAGAAACATCAGGCAATAATTATAAAAAGAAATAGTTATTCTATCACTATTGCCTGTAGCCAATCACCTAATGAAGAGTTTATTACTGCATTACGTTTTATTTCTGGTGCAATAATTGATTTTAATATTTGGCCAAAAGCCAAAATAGAATCCATGTTGACACAAAAAAACATACTACCTTCCTACGCAGAAAACTATTGCTCAGAAAATGGTGAAACAGAAACCTATCGGATAGAAAATTTAACCACTCCAAATAACAATTACAATGAAAAACAAATGATTGAAAATAATTCAGAAAATATTGACACTCCTGTTATTCAGTTAATTAATCAAACAATATCTATCTCTATACAAAAAAGAGCGTCAGATATTCACTTTGAGCCATTACAAAACAGCTATCAAATACGTATTCGGGTTGATGGTTCATTACATTTTATGCCACCACCATCTCCTCAAATGAATACAGGCATCCCTGCCCGTTTAAAAATTATGGCGAAACTTAATATTGCGGAAAAACGTCAGCCACAAGATGGGCAATTTGACTGGAATGATAATAAGAACCGTTATGCAATACGTATCTCAACATTACCCACTCTGTATGGAGAAAAAATTGTTCTACGTATTCTCAGTACCATACAACAACTATCATTAGAACAACTTGGCCTGTCTGAATCTCAGCTACAGCTTTTAGTTCAGAAACTTCACGTACCACAGGGAATGATTGTAGTAACCGGCCCTACAGGAAGCGGGAAAACCGTCACGTTATACAGTTGCCTGAAATATTTAAATCAAACTCAGAAAAACATCTGTAGCGTTGAGGATCCTATAGAAATCCCCTTACAGGGAATTAATCAAACACAAGTAAATAATAAAATCGGGCTAGATTTTGCCAAAGTTTTGCGGGCATTACTCAGACAGGATCCCGATATCATCATGGTTGGTGAGATTCGTGATAATGAAACTGCTGAAATATCGATGAAGTCTGCTCAAACGGGCCACTTGGTTTTATCCACCCTACATACCAATTCGACGATAGATACCTTATCACGCCTGCAACATCTGGGGATTTCAGGTTATACCACCGCTTCATGTGTTAAATTAATTATTGCTCAAAGATTAGTCCGTAAGCTTTGCCCCCATTGTCGTCAACCTGCAGAAAATCCCGAATTCATACATACTGAAAATAACGATACAAAACAAAATATAACAGTAAAAACATGGGTAGCTGTCGGCTGTGAGCACTGCTTTTCTGGCTATTATGGCAGGACAGCCATCTATGAATTTCTCGAAATAAAACCTGAACTTCAACAAATTTTATCAGAACAACCTTCTGACAAGATTCCCTGCTTACCAACCCTGCAACAAAAAGACACGCTTTTATCTGCCGGCTTAACATTGGTCGGGCAAGGTATAACAACTCTGGAAGAGATTTATCAGACTCTAGGCCAGGAAGCATAATCAATAAATATCCATATAGAAGGCAAAGAATGAAAATAGAATTTATTTATCACTGGAAAGCTGTGAATAAAAAAGGAAATATTGTAACAGGAGAAAATATAGGTCAGAACAGACAAATGATTTTCAACCATCTCAGCCAGCTGGATCTACAACCCTACGCCATTAAACGCCGACAGATTATTTATTACAGTGAAAAAGAAATGGCTTATCGGCTACATTTTACCCAACAACTAAATACATTGCTGACATCAGGTATTCCTTTGTTACAGGCTCTTAATATTCTCTTACCAGAATGTAAAAATGTTATCTGGAGATGCATATTAGCTAATATTATCCATAAGATTAGTCAGGGAGAATCATTCTCTACCGCTTTACAGAATTATCCACAACTGTTTTCTCCTTTATTCTGCCAGTTTATTGCAGTAGGAGAACAAACAGGTCAACTTGAATCTTGCTGTCAGTTGCTTATTAATCGACTAGAGCAACAGAACATATTGCATAAAAAATTCCAAAAAGCGTATCGCTATCCATTGATAATTTCTCTTGTTGCTATAATTGTTATCTTATTAATGATGATTTTCGTTCTACCGGAATTCAAACAAGTTTATTCTGCATTTGGTGCCTCACTACCTTTATTAACACAGCTGATCTTATCTGCCTCTGACTTTCTGATTAATCATGGTTTTTTTATTTTGATAACAACATTAATAATGACAGTTAGTTATTTAGCGTTACGCTCTCGATTTCCTACATTACACGAAAAAGAAAAAATACTTTTCACCCGGCTACCACTTTTCAAAAAACTCATAACATATCGGCATACCAGCCAGATATTTCATATTCTATTTATGACTCAAAAAGCAGGATTAACGTTAACCATTGGTTTGGAATGTGCAATAAATGCAACCCATCATCCTTTATTTATAGCTGGAATCAAAAATCTTCATCGAAAAATACAGCAAGGTATTCCAATGAGTCATGCCTTGAAAAAAGAGTATTGTTTTCCCCCATTATGTAAACAGTTCGTCATAATTGGTGAAGAATCGGGTGAACTTGAGCTATTTTTAGGTAATCTAGCGATATGGTATCAAGAGCAATTTATAAACAGTGCTGATAATTTAGCTAACTTACTTGAACCTGTATTAATGCTGATCATGGCAATAATTGTAGGCCTGTTACTACTCGCTATGTATTTGCCAATTTTTCAATTGGGTACTATTTTGACGTAACGTATTATATACACTGAATTTCTAGTTATGTTGGGGCGGCACTGATATGAATCTTGCAAGGGGAGCGATAACTATGTAAGTGGAGCATGATTGTAATAACAAGAATTATATATGTTTGTTTATAGCCCATATGCCTCCCTTGAGTTACAATTTGTTTATATAGGCTATCAGAATATTTGAAGGATAGAATGACTTATATTGTTGCACTCACAGGTGGAATTGGTAGTGGTAAAACAACTATCTCTAATGTATTTTCATCCCTTGGTGTCCCGCTTGTTGATGCAGATGTTATTGCCAGAGAAGTTGTTGCTCTTGGTTCTCCCGCATTAAAGACAATCGCTGAACACTTTGGTTCGGATATCCTATTATCGGATGGTAGTTTAAACCGTGCCGTGCTACGCCAAAAAATTTTTGCTGCCCCAGAAGAAAAACAGTGGCTCAACTCACTTCTTCATCCACTCATACACGCAGAAACACAACGGCAACTGAACCAAATCAACGCTCCTTATGCTATTTGGGTTATACCTCTGTTAATAGAAAATAATTTAATGCATTTAGCTGACCGAATCTTAGTAGTTGATGTCTCCCCTGAAGTACAAATCAGCCGGACAATCACGCGTGATGGCGTCAGTCGGGAACAGGTTGAAAATATTCTGGCTGCACAGGCTGACCGCAATGAACGTCTGGAAAAAGCAGATGATGTCATATTAAACGATCAAAAAGAGCAAGATCTCACTGTACGTATAGCCGAATTACATCAACAATATTTGAAACAAGCAGAATCAGTCAGACAGGAAGAACGCAATGAGTGATGCAACCTCTACTATTATTTTTGAACACCCGCTAAATGAAAAAATGCGTTCATGGTTGAGGATTGAATCTTCACTGCAACAACTCGAAAAACAGTCTCATCTGGATTCACAAGCAAACAGCTTGGCATTTTTTCGCACAATCGCCGAGTTAATTGAGATACTGGAACGTGGTGAAGTACGTTCTGAGTTATTAAAGGAACTGGAACGCCAGCAAATAAAATTAAGACAATGGCTCAATGCTCCCAATGTAGATACGACGATGGTTCACAGTCTGGTAGAGCAACTGAAAGAGCGGAGCCTTGCATTACACCATGCTCCCCGCCTTAGCCAACAGATTAAAGAAGACCGAATCATCAGCATGGTTCGTCAACGGCTCAGTATTCCGGGCGGATGTTGTAGTTTTGATCTGCCGACATTGTATCTGTGGCTTCATCTGCCACAGTCTACCCGGGATGAAACCGTCAGCTCTTGGCTAAACAGTCTCCTACCACTAAAACAGGCATTAGAAAGCATTCTGGAACTGATACGACAGTCAACAATGTTCTCTTCTCAGGTAAGCCATAACGGTTTTTTTCAGGGGAATGCTGGTGATGCCGATCTGCTAAGGTTAAAACTAGATATTTCGGAAAACCAATTAATTTATCCGCAAGTTTCTGGCCACAAAACCCGCTTTGCTATCCGGTTTCTGCCAATGGATAGTGAAAATGGTACAGTACCTGCACATTTGTCATTTGAATTAGCCTGCTGTTAACATACCCTCAAATTAAGCAGGAGAAAACAGCATGTCTGAAATATTGACTGTCGCATGTCCTACATGTGGCCAGGCCGTAATCTGGGGGGAAATTAGCCCGCACCGACCGTTTTGCAGTAAGCGTTGTCAATTAATCGACTTAGGTGAATGGGCTAATGAAGAAAAGAAAATACCAAGTCAGGGCGACAGCACAGAAAACGATGAATGGAGTGAACTGCCTGAACAGTAAAATCCCTTGATGGATTTCAAAATGCGTCGCGGAGGCAAGGGAGTAACAAATTCGTCTGAAACGAATTTGCCCAGCCAAAGGCTGGCCTCTGGTGAGAGGCAGGAGCCTCTCAGTAATCCCCGGGAGCATAGATAATCGTCTTTTTATAAAAACGGTGACCGGGGTGAGCGAACGTAACCAACAAAGAGGCAACTTTAAAGATGAAGTGTAGATAGCGTCGGATAAATTCGACGCTATCTTTGCTCGATTTAGCCTGCAGATTTAGTCAATAAACCAACGATACTACGGTTTGCTGGCGGGAATTCATCAGCAACTAATTCAGTTTGCAGGAGCCAGCGGGAAGGCTGCCCTTCTTTTCCAAATGGCTCATCCTCCCATTGATCAACCATAAAAAAGTAAAGAGTGATATTCCTATCCGTAAATTCATGAGTGATAGTTTCCGTCAGTTCACAATGAGTTACCGTGATACCAACCTCTTCTTTTAACTCTCTTATTAACGCTTGTTCTGGTGTTTCTCCCTGTTCAAGCTTTCCTCCCGGAAATTCCCAAAATCCGCCCATATGTGAATCGGCACGACGTTGGGTAATAAAAATTTCATTATTGCTGTTTTTAATAATACCTGCCGCAATGCGCAGATGTTTTTTTTCCATAACGTTTTCCATGATGGTCGTTCTTACAGGCCACAATAAACAGCCTTATGGGAAGATATAATCTCACGAGACCTGCATCAATTCACATTTCTTTTTATCTGCTCTTTCATGCATAAAAGAATATTATATATACTCGACACATTTCTATTCATAAGAAGTATATTTAATCGATTTCAAAGTGTATCACTGCGGCAAGAAAACGCTCCTTAGGCGCTTAGATAATCTATGCTTGTAACTACGCTAACCGGATGAACAACGCAGATAATAAAAAGCAATTTGAAGAACAACAAACTTACATTAACCAAACAATACGACAACAAGAAGGCAGCCAGAAAATGAATGGAAAAAACGTCAAATAAGGTTTTATCCAAGAATAAAAATAATTAAATCATACAATAAAGATTGAGGGAGAATCATTCATGCAATATGAAGGTCAACCATTAATCGAAGCAAAAAAAATAGCCCACCAATTTTCGGGTGAACTCAAACCACTATTTTCCGATATTGATATTACTCTGCATACAGGGCAACACGCACTGATAGGCCGTAATGGTATTGGTAAATCCTGGTTAGCATCAATACTGGCAAAACAAACTTCACCATCGGAAGGAAGTGTCAAACATTTTTGTGATGTGGGTTATCTGTCACAAGGCCTGTCTACTTTTACAGGTAGTGCAGCCAACATATTCGGACTCACTGATATTATCAATGCCAATGAGCGTATTCTTGCTGGTATTGGTGAAGCCGCAGATTTTGATGTTATGGAAGGAAACTGGGATTGGCAATTTCAGATCGAATCTTTACTGGCAGAAGGTGAACTGGCCCCAGAGATATTAAATCAGCCCTTTAATTTACTCAGCGGAGGAGAACAAACCCGACTTCGGCTACTGTCTCTCAAAAAACAGGGGGCCGGCTTTATGATTCTGGATGAACCGAGTAACCATCTTGATCGACAGGGACGCCTCTGGTTATCCCAATGGTTGGCAACTTTCAATGGTGGCATTTTACTGGTTACACATGATACGAAACTCTTACAGCATGTTTCCGTTGTTTATGAGCTTAGCGGGTTAGGGCTATCACATAGCGTCGGTGGCTGGGAAACATGGCTGGACAGTAAAGAACAGCTAAGACTAGGTATACAGCGCGATGTAGATCAGACCAGAAAAAACCTCAAACAAGCCATACGGGATAAACAAAGAGATCGAGAAAAATCTGATAAAAGACAGAGCCAGGGGAAACAACGTAGGGAAAATGCTAATCAAGCTACAATTCTGCTGGATCGCGCATTGAACCGCTCTGAATCCACACTGTCACGGCTGGCAAAACAGAATGAAGAAAGGCTACAGCGCAGTTCTTCCTTAGCGACTGATGCCAGAGCAAAACTCGACATTATTGATCCGCTGTCAATTGCTGTTGCAACTCCTCAGGCAGCAACTCCTCCGTTACTTTATCTACAGGATATTATTTTACCCTTTGGGTCAGATTCCCCTATCAGCTTGACCATCAATAACGGTGATCGCCTCGCTATCACAGGAAAAAATGGCAGTGGAAAATCGACTTTACTGAAAGTCATGACTGGCTCACTGGTGCCAAAACAGGGCGCTTGTCGCATCACATCTTCACATCGTTTAATGGACCAGCATTTCTCATTCCTCGATAAAACCCAGTCAGCTTTGTATAACTTTCAATTACAGTCACCAGGCTGGACGGAAGATCGTTATCGCACTCGGCTAGCGCAACTGCGTATGCGAGGTGAAGAGGCTCTAAAACCTGTCGGTTATCTAAGTGGAGGAGAACAACTGAAAGTCGCCCTTGCCTGTTTATTTTGTGGGCCTTCAGCACCGGCACTCCTGCTATTGGATGAACCGGATAATCATCTGGATATTGAATCTCGTGAATTACTCCAGAAAGCACTACATGATTACACTGGTGCTATGGTATTAATTTCTCATGATGATCAATTTATTGAGAGTATAGGCAATATGCAGGAACTCACACTGGGAGGTTAATCTGACTATGTGATTTGATGAATTGTAAATTTTATGAACTACTATAAATATGCTGAAATCATTTGAACCTAAAAATAACAAAAAAACCCCGCCTCAAGTGGCGGGTAATAGATGTATTAGTTCAGATCTAACCGGAACTAACATGTACAGAATAAAATTTAAAATAAATTTTATTTCAATGACTTAAGCAAGGCATTAATACTAATTTGAAAGTAAGTTTCATCTTGTAATCCCTTAGCCGTGATATAAGAACCCTGCAAAGTAGAAATAATAAGTGTTGTAGCTTCTAATGGTGCTAATGTATTTGATATAGAACCATCAGAAATGCATAATCTTACAAGTTCCTCAATGCATTGTTTCATCCATTTAAAACCTCTTTTAACCTCTTCTGCTAGCTTAGCATCTTCCATAATACGGCGATCTCGAGCCATTTGACCAATCAAACAACCACGAGTGATATTTCTTTTTTTATGAAGGAAATCAACTAACTTCTCATAAGCACATTTTTCTGTGTTTAAAATAGTCTCAGTAGCATTAATAAGCTGATTTGTGTTGTATTTAATGGCATAAAAAGCAAGGTCTTCTTTACCCTGAAAATGATGGTATAAACTACCTTGACCAACACCTGAGCGGGTTAAAATATCTTTCGGGCTTGTATTAGCCAGCCCCTTTTCTAAAAGAAGCTCCCCCATTGCCTCAATTAATTTTTGCTTTGAATTTAATTCGTTAGACATTTTCCACCTTAACTTGATAAAACACGCCCTTTTTCCAAAAAGCGTGTTTTAATTATGAAATGCAATTTAGGCCATTTGTATGACGGTATCCACTAAGCGGTTAGAAAACCCCCACTCATTGTCATACCAACAGACAATTTTCAACATCCTACCATCAATAACTTTGGTAAGTTTTGCATCAAAAATAGAGGATGCAGGGTTATGAATGATATCCGAAGATACGATCTCATCTTCTGTATATTCGAGAATTCCTTTCAACACTGTACTATTAGCCGCTTCTTTGACAATTTTATTTACCATTTCTGCGCTGACATCTCGTTCAAGCATGACAGTAAGATCAACCATTGAGCCAGTAATTACAGGTACACGAACTGAACCACCATCAAGTTTACCATTCAGCTCTGGAATCACGATGCCAATAGCTTTAGCCGCTCCTGTTGAAGTAGGTACAATATTCTGAGCTGCACAACGAGCTCTTCTCATATCTTTATGCGGTGCATCTTGTAAATTTTGATCTTGGGTATATGCATGAATAGTTGTCATAAAACCAGACGTAATACCAAAACTCTTACTCAAAACTTTTGCTATAGGCGCTAAACAATTTGTTGTACAAGATGCATTAGATACAATGTGATGTCGTTTCTTATCATAGTATTGGTGGTTTACACCTTGGACTATTGTCAAATCAACACTACTCGCAGGAGCAGATATCAATACCTTCCTTGCACCACTCTTAAGGTGCGCTATAGCTTTATGGCCATCATTGAAAACACCAGTTGATTCAAGAACAACATCGATATCATGTTTTTCCCACGGCAAATTTTCTGGGTTACGTTCTTGGTAAACAAGAATCTCTTTATCACCAATAACAAGTTTGTTTCTATCAAGACTTATATCTTTTGGGAAAACCCCCAAAGTTGTATCATATTTAAGCAAATGAGCTAATTGATCAATCGACCCCAAATCATTGACAGCAACAATATTGATATCTTGCGGATTTTCTTCCAGTGCACGAACAAAATTGCGCCCAATTCTACCAAACCCATTAATAGCTACGTTAATCATAATCATTATCCTTTAAAGTATCACCTAAAAACATACTATTATGTATGCTATCAAGTCAAAAGCATTATTCAAATGTCACGATAAAAAAAGTTCAAATTGCGACCTCGTAACACATATAAGTCACAAAATTAACAATTATGTGACCTTGATCATAAAATTATCTTATGTATTTCTATACCATTCACGGCACATACCTACTGGTATTTATGTTTGATAATTTGGGAAATGGTAAATGAATAAGGTATCGATATTAGATACAACTTTAAGGGATGGAGAACAGGCGCCAGAAAATGCCATGAATCCAGAACAAAAATTAAAAATCGCACTAAAGCTTGAAGAACTCGGTGTAGATCATATTGAAACAGGATTTCCTGCATCATCTAATTTCGACTATCAAGCAACAAAGCTAATTAGCAAAGAAATTACTCGATCAGGAATTGCAACTTTTTCTCGCACTCTAATTAAAGATATCCAATTGGCCTTAGATGCAGCAGGAACAGAAAAAAATCATACAGTTCAAATGGTTGCAACAGGAAGCGATCTGCATCTAAAAAACAAACGCAATATCACGAGAACTCAATCCATTAATGAAGTGATCAAATCTGTTCAATTTGCAAAACAAAATAGTGATTGCCGAATTTCTGTTGGGATAGAAGATGCCAGCAGAGCTGATTTTCTGTTCATGGGTGAAATGGCTCAAGCTTCTGTCGATGCTGGCGCACAGCAGATCATCTTGGCCGATACAACAGGACATTCTAATCCTCATGAGTTTAAGGAGATTATCAAATTCATAAAATCTCAGGTCGGACAAGGAATTAGTATTTCTACCCATTGTCATAACGATTTAGGATTGGCACTCGCGAATACGCTAGCTGGTATTGAAGGTGGTGCTGATGAAGTTCAAGTAACTCTAGGCGGGATTGGTGAACGTGCAGGAAATGCATCTTTAGAAATGGTTGCATCAAATTTATATTTTAAAAGCCAGCAATACAGTGCATATACAAATATCGATTTAAGCAAAATGTACTCTGCTTATAAAATACTCTGTGAAGTGATTTCCATGCCAATTCCTAGAAATCAACCAATATTCGGTACATATGCTTTTGGAACAGCAGCGGGTATTCACCAGCAAGGAATATTATCCAACCCAGATACATATGAATTCGTAAAACCAAACATCTTTAATCGACAACGTGAATTTTTTGTTTCTCGTCATTCAGGAAAATCCATTATCAAATATATTCTTCAACAGAAAGGTATTACTAGTAATGTTGAGTTAGTCGAAGAATTATATGAAGTCTATATTAATAGTCGATCTGAAAGTAATTGTTTAAGCATGAACGAATTACAACAACGAATTAATAAACATATTTTATTAAATACCCAGGTTGCATAAGGTGCCATATGACAAAAAAAGCTATTCTGGTATTAGATGTTATTAATGATTTAGTCCACCCAGAAGGTAGCGTCGGTAAAGATGGGTTTTATAAACAAGCTTATCAACGTGGATTAATCAAAAATATAGATCAATTACTTAACTTTGCAAGAAAAAAAGAAATAACAATCATATATGTTGTCGTAGGTTTTAATGAAAATTATAATGAATGGTCTCCAAAATCAAAACTTTTTAAGCATGTTAAAGAAAAAAAACAAGTTATTTTAGGTGACTGGTCAACTCAAATTCATGAGGATATTCTTCCACAAGAAAGGGAAATAATTATTCAAAAGAATAGAATAGATCCATTCTTTAACACTAACTTAGATCTCATATTACGTACAAATAATATTGAAGAAATTGTGTTAACAGGAGTCTCTTCCGAATTTGTTGTATTGTCTACAGCATTATCAGCTCATGATAGAGATTACAATGTTGTAGTTCTAGAGGATTGTATATCATCATCAGATCTTCATAGTCATGAATGTGCCATACACATTATTAATAAAATTTCCGATGTAATGTGTTCAACTGATTTTAAAACAAAAGTTAATATTTAAAATGAAACCACTATATACATTTACTGAAAAAGAAAAAAAACAAATAGAAAACATAATAAACACTAACCCTTACAATCCATACACTCAATATTTTAAATTTAAAGATTATATTTCATCTATTATAAAAAACCATCCATTGCCAGATAATCTAGTTGAGGTATGCAGAATAATTGTTGATGACCGGATTAAGAATGGCAATCATGTGCACGTTATTAAAAACTGCCCTATAGATCTAAAACTACCTAACTTAGATTTAAATAACCCTGTACAACATAAATATGAATCAAAACTAACATATATTGGTGAAGGATTTTTAGAATTAATTTCTCAAATCCAGAGAACTCCTTTATTTTCGTATAAAAGCAGAAATAATGGTGACTATTTTACGGACCTAGTTTCATTCAATAAATTCAAAGGGAAAAAGACTGGATTTACCGATGGCGATTTAATTTATCATAGTGATCGTTCATATCACCCTGTCCGAGCAGACTATGTATCACTACTTGGTCTGCAAGTAACCGAATCAGAACTTATTTATACAACTTATATGGATGTCAAAGAGTTGAAGAAATACTTAAGTAAAGAAACCATTTCAATACTTGAGAAAGAGATATTCCAAACTGATGTTGATGATCGATCAAAAGAAAATAACAGTAGTTGGCAAAGTTCAGCTACCCACGCAATTTTCTTAAAAGAAAATTTAATTCGCTATCAGGATACTTTTACTCGGCCCATTGATCAGGATAACATTGATGCGATCAAAGCTATTCTTGAATTAAAACATGCAATGAGTAGAAGTGAGAAATTACGTCATATGATCAAAAAAGGAGATTTGCTCATCTTTGGAAACCAAAGTGGGATCCATAACCGTGAATGGATTGATGTAAAAAATCCAGAAGAAGGGCGAAAAAGATGGCTTTTAAAAACTTATAGTCTCGACAATGAAGAGAAAGTTCAACAGTATTCTAAATGGGCTACAAAACAAGATCCTTACTGTATTACAGATAATTAATAGAAAATAAAATGGAAAATTTATTAAATTTTGATACGGTAAGAAATTCTTTACCAAAATTATTAATCGGTTCTTTAAGTGAAAATTTACATTCAGAAAATTTAAAATTCGAATCCATTAATAAAAGCGGTAGAGCAAGTGCTGAAGTACATTGGCTTTTTAAACCAGAAGAAGCAAATGGCTCAGCTGCTGCAATTATTCATTATTATGCAGGCGGTAGTGCACCGCCTCATTTACACAATGGATTTGAATTAATTTATATATTAGAAGGAGAAATGAAAACCTCTACTGGAATAGTTAAAAAAAATGATCTCGTGTTACTTAAACCTGGTTCTATTCACGAGTCAAGTAGTGAAATAGGTTGTGTTGCTTTAATTATTTGGCAACAACCAGTAACAGTCATTAACGAATAAACTAACGTTTCAATTTGTATATAAA